>JANQME010000080.1 GCA_028280205.1 Longimicrobiales bacterium | reverse complement strand
TTGGAGCCCGTGGCGTACCCGAAGTAGAGCTTGGGCACGGAGATCGTGAGGTCGTCCGGACGCATCCCGAGGACGCCTTTCCCGTAGAGCTCGGTCGTGTTCGCGAAGGAGCGGTGCGTCTGTACCACCGCCTTCGGACGGCCCGTCGTGCCTCCGCTGAACAGGAAGATGGCCGGGTCGTCCGGCCGTGTCCGGTGCACGCCGGGGGGCTCGGAGACGGCGGAGAGGCGCGCCTCGAGATCCGTGGCGCCGGCACGCAGGAGCGCGGGCGCATGGCTCGCGGCGGACGACGCTTCCTCGAAGGCGGAGGCCGCCCCGGTCGACACGACGGCGGCCGCCGGGGTGGTGTGGTCGAGGAAGTACACGAGCTGAGCCGCGCTCAGGTGGGGGTTCACCATCACGACCACGCCGCCGATCCGGAGGATGCCGAAGAGTGCAGCGACGTAGTCGACACCGTCGTCGAGCGCGACGATCACCCGATCCCCGGGACGCACTCCTTCGTCGGCCAGCACCCCGGCGAAGCGTCCCGCCCGTTCGTGGAGCGCTGCGTAGCTCGTGACCCCCGAGTCCGTGACGATCGCCCGCCTCGCCCCGTCGCCGGCCGCGAGCCGATCGCCGAGGAAGGTGTCGTGGATGTTGAGGGAGGCGCCGGGCTCCGAGGTCATGGCGTGACGATACGGGACCGCTAGAATGGTGGTCAATCAGGGCCCACCTGCCTCCCGAACGCTCGCTCGAATCGCGCATGACCCTTCGCTCGCTCGCCGAGATGACCTGGGAGGAGGTGCGGGCGGTGGATCGGTCGAGCGCGGTGGCGATCCTCCCGGTCGGGGCGGTCGAAGCGCACGGTCCCCACCTGCCGCTCGGCACGGACGTGATCATTGCCGACGCCATGGCTCGCGCGTGCGCGGAAGAGCTCGAACGGAGGGACCGGCCTGCCCTCGTGCTGCCGCCGATCTGGTATACCGCCGCGGCCTTCGCTCGTACCTTTCCGGGCACGATCGGCGTCGACGGCGCGACCGTCGCGGCCCTGGTGCGGCAGATTGCCGAATCCCTCCTGGAGCAGGAGCTCACGACCCTGGCGATCGCGAACGCCCACCTCGACCCGGCCCACCTCGACTCACTCCGCTCGGCCGCCGCAGAGCCCCCGGACGGGAGCCGCATCGTTTTCCTCGATCTCACCCGACGGCGGGTCGCCGAGCAGCTCACCGAGGAGTTCCGCACCGGCGCGTGCCACGCGGGCCGCTTCGAGGGGAGCGTCGTCCTCGCGGAGCGTCCCGAGCTCTTCCGATCCGAGGCCCACGCGCTGGAGCCGAATCCCGCGAGCCTCACGACCGCGATACGCGCGGGTGCGACGAGCTTCGAGGAGGCCGGTGGCCCGCGCGCCTACTTCGGGTGGCCGGCCGACGCGACGGCCGAGGAAGGCCGGGAAACGGTAGGCACGCTCGGCCGCCTCCTGGCGGATCTCGTCGAGGATACCCGGTGACCGCCCTCGCCGGCTACAACGCGCTGATCACCGGGGGTGGACGGGGGATCGGTGCCGCATCGGCCGTGGCGCTCGCGGAGGCCGGTGCGAAGGTCTCGGTCGCCGCGCGGAACGAGAACCAGGTCGTGGAGATCGCGGCCGACCTCCGGGAGTCGGGCTACGAAGCGTTCGCCTTCCGGTGCGACGTGACCGATCCCCGGCAGGTGCGGGAGCTGGCGCTCTCCGCGACCGAGGCGATGGGTCGTGTGGACATCCTTGTGAACAATGCCGGGACCGCCACGTCCAACCCGCTCCCGAAGATCACGCTCGCCGAGTGGCAGCACATCCTCAACGTGAACGCGACCGGCACGTTTCTGTGCACCCAGGCCGTGTGGGAGGGGATGGTCGAGCGGCGCTGGGGCCGCGTCGTCAACGTGGCCTCGATCGCCGGCCTCGACGGCGACAAGTACATCAGCGCGTATACTGCGGCCAAGCATGCGGTGGTCGGCTTCACCCGGGCGATCGCGGCCGAGGGGCGAGCCAAGGGCGTGACCGTGAACGCTGTCTGTCCGGGCTACGTCGACACGCCTCTGACTGACGAGACGATTGCCCGGATCATGCACCTCACGGGGAAGTCGTGGCAGGAATCGCTGACGTCCATGCTCGAGCAGGTGGGTCAGCCGCGGCTGATCCGCGCGCACGAGGTGGCCGACGCGATCGTGGAGCTCTGTCTGGAGGAGTCCTCGGGCCGGACAGGTGAGATCGTGGTGCTGGACGGCTCCGAGAGCCTCTGATGCCACGGCGCTCCCCGATGCGACGGGTGCTCTGATGCCGCGGGTCTTCGAGCACGTCGACCCCGAGGCGCTCGGGCCTCCGAAGGGCTGGACGAACGGGATGGTGGCGCCCGCCGACGGGCGCGTGCTCTTCGTGGCCGGTCAGGACGCCGCGGACCCGGACGGGCGGGTCACCGCCGACGGCTTCGTGGAGCAGTTCGACCGCGCGCTCGGCAAGGTGCTCACGGTCGTCGAGGCGGCGGGGGGCGGGCCCGAGTCGGTCGGGAGGATGACGATCTACGTGACCGAGCTCGATACCTACCGCAAGAGCCGGCCGGCGCTCGGAGGCGTGTATCGTGCGCGGATGGGGAAGCACTTTCCCGCGATGTCGCTGGTCGAGGTCTCACGGCTCGTCGAGCCGGGGGCGAAGGTCGAGATCGAGGCGACCGCCGTTCTGCCCGGGACGCCGACTCCGTGATCGAGACGAGCTCCTTCCGCTCCGCCTTCGACGGCGAGACGGGCGTCGCCACGCTGACGCTCGACCGTCCGGAGCGGCTGAACGCGCTCACCTTCGAGGTCTACGACGAGCTCCGGAACACCTTCCGAGTTCTCCACGACGAGGAGGACGTCCGTGTCGTGGTCATCACCGGCTCCGGACGGGGCTTCTGCTCGGGCGGCGACGTCGAGGACATCATCGGCCGCCTCTTCGAGCGCGACATGCGGGGGTTGCTCGAATTCACGCGCATGACGTGCGATCTGGTCCTGGCGATCCGCGAGTGCCGGAAGCCGGTGATCGGGGCCCTCAACGGCACGGTGGCAGGAGCGGGCGCCGTGATCGCGACGGCGTGCGACGTCCGGGTCGCCGCCGAGAGCGCGAAGATCGCCTACCTCTTCACCCGCGTCGGGCTCTCCGGAGCCGACATGGGCGCGGCGTGGATGCTCCCCCGCATCGTCGGTCTCGCCAAAGCGAGTGAGCTCCTCATGACCGGCGACTTCATCGACGCGGCTGAAGCCCACCGGATCGGGCTCTACAACCGCGTCGTGCCGCAGGGCGAGGCTCTGGCGGCCGCCACGGAGCTGGCGGAGCAGCTCGCGCGCGGGCCTTCGTTCGCGCTCGAGATCACGAAGGACTCGCTGAATCGCGAGGCGAGCATGGACCTCCCCGGTGCGTTGGAAGCGGAAGCGCGCATCCAGGCCGCGCTCATGCTGCACCCGGACTTCCGCGAGTCGTACGACGCCTTCGTCGAGAAGCGCGACCCGCGCTTTCTTTGAGCACCCGGGGCATGGCCGACACGCACACCGTCCGGGCCTTCCTCGACGATTCTCACCACGCGTGGGCGGCGGACGTGCAGGCCTCTGTCGACCGCGTCCTGGCGGTCCGACCCCACGCCGGGACGGACGACGAGGCACGCGCCGACGCCCGCGAGCTTCTCGGGCTCATGGGCGCGGACGGGCTCTACCGCCCCATCGGGGAGCGCGATCTGCGCGCGTGCTGTCTGACGCGCGAGATCGTGGCCGAGGCGTCACCGCTGGCGGATGCCGTATGGGCGCTCCAGGGGTTGGGCGTCACGCCGCTCCTGCTGGCGGGGGACGGACCACAACGGAGCCATTGGGCTACCCCGGCGCTGAAGGGTGAGCTCATGGGCGGCTTCGCCGTCACGGAACCCGGAGCGGGGTCCGACGTGGCTGCGATGAGCTCCCGGGCGCGTCGCGACGGCTCGGATTACGTCCTCGACGGACACAAGTGGTACATCAGCAACGCCGGCATCGCCGACTTCTACGTCGTCTTCGCTTCGACCGATCCGGACGCGGGCAGCCGGGGGATCACCGCCTTCCTCGTCCCAGCCGACAGCGAGGGGCTCGTCTTTGCGGGGGCGCAGGTGATGAGCGCACCGCACCCGCTGGGCGAGCTGCGTTTCGAGGCGTGCCGCGTGCCCGTGGCCCATCGCATCGGGGGAGAGGGGCAAGGCTTCAAGGTCGCGATGGCGACGCTCGATCAGCTCCGGCCCACGGTCGGGGCCGCCGCGTGCGGGATGGCGACCCGGGCGCTGCGCGAAGCCCTCGACCATGCGGTCGGGCGCGAGCAGTTCGGTCAGCCCATCGCCGACTTCCAGCTCGTGCAGGAGAAGCTGGGCCGCATGGCGATGGAGGCGATCGCGGCACGCCTCCTCGTCTACCGCGCGGCGTACGAGAAGGACGGCGGCGCGGAGCGCATCACCACCGAGGCGGCCATGGCCAAGGCGTACGCGACCGAGGCGGCCCAGAGCATCGTGGACGACGCGGTCCAGATCCTGGGCGGTCGCGGGGTGATGGCGGACCACCCCGTCGACCTCCTGTACCGGTCCGTGCGGGCGCTCCGCATCTACGAGGGCACCACCGAGATCCAGCACCTCATCATCGCGGGGCGGATGGTCGCCGATGCAAAACGTGCATCGGAAGAGGCGGACGGTTGAGGATCCTCGTCCTCGGAGGCGGTCCGTCGGGGCTCTACTTCTCGATCCTCATGAAGCGGCTCGATCCCGCCCACGAGGTCGTCGTGTGGGAGCGGAACCGGGCGGACGACACCTTCGGCTTCGGTGTGGTCTTCAGCGACCAGACGATCGCCGAGGTCGAGAGCGCCGACCCCGTCACCTACGCCGCGATCACCGACCGCTTCGTGCGCTGGGACGAGATCGACGTCCACTACGGCGGCACGCTCGTCCGCTCGACAGGGCACGGATTCAGAGGGATGAGCCGGCGGACGCTCCTGACCGTGCTCCAGGAGGAAGCGGCGGGCCTCGGCGTCGACCTGCACTTCGAGACGGAGTTCGGCGGATTCACTGCGCGCCATCCCTCGGCAGGGGAGGCCATCGAGGGCAGGGGGGGGCGTTCGACCCGCGAGGTCGATCCGTCGGAGTGGGACCTCGTGCTGGCCGCCGACGGCGTGAACTCGATGGTGCGCGAGCAGTGGACCCACCACTTCCAGCCGACCGTCGACGTCCGACCCAACCGTTTCGTCTGGCTGGGGACGACCCGGCCCTTCCCGGCCTTCACCTTCTACTTCCGCGAGAACGAGCACGGCCTGTGGCGCGTCCACGCGTACCAGTACGAGCCGGGGCGCTCGACCTTCATCGTCGAGTGCACGGAGTCGACGTGGCGCGCGGCCGGCCTGGAGGGGGTGACGGAAGAGGAGTCGGTCGCGTACTGCGCCGAGCTCTTCGAGGAGGAGCTCGAGGGACACGAGCTCATCGCCAACCGGAGCGTCTGGCGGAGCTTCCCGACGGTCCGGTGCGCGCGATGGTCTCACGACAACGTCGTCCTCGTGGGCGACGCGGCGCACACCGCGCACTTCTCGGTCGGCTCGGGGACGCGCATGGGGATGCTGGACGCCATCGCGCTCCGCGATTCCCTGGCCGCTTCGGACGCCGTGCCCGAGGCGCTGGCCACGTATGAGGAGGAGCGACGCCCCGCCGTCGAGTCGCTCCAGCGGGCGGCGCAGGCGAGCCTGGAGTGGTTCGAAGCCACCGAGCGTTACACCGCGCTCGATCCGATCCAGTTCGCCTTCTCGCTCCTCACGCGGAGCCTGCGCATCACGCACGAGGACCTGCGCGTGCGCGACTCGGACTTCCTGGCGCGCGTCGACGCGTGGGTCGCCGAGCACGCCGAGGTACAGAGCGGTAGGTCGGTGGAGCGGCGCCCGCCCCCACCTCCGATGTTCACCCCGTTTCGGCTCCGCGACCTCGTGATCCCGAACCGGGTCGTGGTGTCGCCGATGTGTCAGTACTCGGCCGTCGACGGCACCGTGGGAGCGTGGCACCTGCAGCACCTGGGAAGCCGCGCCGTCGGTGGGGCCGGACTCGTGTACGCCGAGATGACGGACGTCTCGGCCGAAGCGCGCATCTCGCCCGGCTGCGCCGGCCTGTACCGCCCGGAGCACGTGGGGGCGTGGAAGCGGATCGTCGACTTCGTGCACGACAACACGCCCGCGCGGATCGCGATCCAGCTCGGGCACGCGGGCCGCAAGGGCGCCACCAAGGCGCTCTGGGAAGGGGACAGCGAGCCGCTCGAGGAGGGCGGCTGGGAGTTGATGTCCGCGTCGCCGATCCCGTACTTCCCGGACCGGAGTCGCACCCCTCGCGAGATGACGCGCTCGGACATGGACGAGGTGGTGGCCGAGTACGTGCGCGCCACCGGGTACGCGCTCGAGGCCGGGTTCGATCTCCTCGAGGTCCACATGGCGCACGGCTACCTGCTCGCTTCGTTTCTCTCCCCGCTCACGAACGAGCGAACGGACGAGTACGGGGGTTCGCTGGAAAACCGGATGCGCTTTCCGCTCGAGGTCTTCGACGCGTGCCGCGCGGCCTGGCCGGACGAGCGCCCGATGAGCGTTCGCCTGAGCGCGGTCGACTGGGCGCCGGGCGGTCTGCGGCCCGGGGACACCGTCGAGATAGCACGTATGCTGCGCACGCACGGATGCGACGTCGTGGACGTCTCCTCGGGTCAGACCGTCCCCGATCAGCGGCCCGTCTACGGACGGCTCTGGCAGACCCCGTTCGCGGACCGGGTCCGTCACGAGGCGGGCGTGGCGACGATGGCGGTCGGCAACATCTCGTCCTGGATGGACGTCAACACGATCGTCGCCGCCGGACGGGCCGACCTGTGTCTGATCGCGCGGGCGCACCTCTTCGATCCGTACTGGACCCGTCACGCGGCGCACATGCTCGGGTATACACTCCCATGGCCGAGGCCGTACGCTTCGGTGTCGCGGTACACGCCGCGGTTCGAATTCCATTTCGACGGGGCGTAGTTCGGGAGGGGCATGGACATTCGGACGAAGCTCGTCTTCGCGCTGGTCGCGGTCGCGCTGTTGAGCATGGCGTCTCTGGGCGTCTTCACGGTGGTCCGCGTCCAGGCGCGCTTCGAGGAGCAGACCGACGAGCGGCTCAACGGTCTCGCCGCGCTCAAGCAGGAAGCGCTCGGGCAGGTCCTGCGGGGATGGAAGGACCGGGTGGCCCTCGTGGCCAGTCGGACGCAGCTCCGTTTCTACCTCGAGGAGCACGAGCGCACCGGCGAGCGGACGTCGGCCGCCTCCGTCGAGCGCAGCCTCCGCGACGCCGTCAGGAGTGCGCCGGCGTTTATCGAGCTCTGGCTGCAGGACGCGGACGGTGCGGTCGTGGCGCGTGCCCTTCGCGACGACGAGGCGAGACCGATCGACACCGCCCTCCTCGACCGGGAAGGGACGGGTCCCGGCGTTCGGTTCCTGGGCGTCTCGTTTCCTACGGACGGTCTGCCGGTCGTCGCGTTCGCCGTACCCATCACAGTCGAGGACCGGGTGCTCGGCACGCTGCACGCCATTCTCGCCACGGACGAGATCGAGGAGCTGTCGGACAACTACGAAGGGCTCGGCGACACCGGCGAGACGATCGTGGTCGCGCGCGACGACGCCGGTCGTCTGCGCACCATGCATCCGTTGCGCTTCCCGCCCGAAGGCGCTTCGGGAGCCGGCATGGTGCTGGACACCGACCGGGCCGCGGCGCAGTCGCTCGCCGAGGGTGAGGTGCGCCTGAGCCGGGCGCTCACCGACTACCGGGGCGAGACGGTCTACATCTCGACGCGCCACATCGACGAGACCGACTGGGGCCTCGTGGTGAAGTTCGACGAGGCCGAGCAGCGGCTGCCCATGCTCGACTTCCGCCAGGACATGACGCAGCTCGCCGTGACCCTGGCCGCCTTCGCGATCCTCTTCGGCACCTTTCTCGGGATTCGCTTCGCCCAGCCGATCCACGTGCTCGCCGAGACGGCCGGAAAGATCGCCGACGGGGACCTCGATGCCCGCTCGGGGATCCGTCAGGAGGACGAGGTGGGCTTCCTCGCCCGGACCTTCGACCAGATGGCCGACTCGCTCGAGGAGCAGGTGGAGCTGCTCACGGAGTTCCGCCGCTTCTTCGACGTCTCGATCGACATGCTCTGCATCGCCTCGACCGACGGCTACTTCAAGCGTGTCAACCGCGCGTGCGTGCGTGAGCTGGGTTGGTCCGAGGAAGAGCTGCTCTCCAAGCCCTTCATCAAGTTCGTGCACCCGGACGACCACCGGGCCACGGCGGCCGAGATCCAGAAGCTCGCCGCCGGGCAGCCCACGATCCGGTTCACGAACCGCTTCCTGTGCGCGAACGGATCGTACAAACGCGTCCGCTGGAACGTGTACCCCGAGCCCGAGACCGGGCGGCTCTACGCGATCGCTCGTGTGTACCTGGACCAGCCGGACCCCGCGTCCGCGAGCGCTCCGTCGCCCGGCCGGATAGGAGAAGGCTCGAACGACGCGCCTGACCGGAGTGGAGGGCTTCGGACGGGCACGGAGGCCTCCTGACCTACCTGGAGCTCGTCGCAGGCTTCATCTACCTCCTCATGGGGGGCGATCTCCTCGTGCGCGGGGCGGTGGGGCTGGCCCGCCGCCTCCAGATTCCGGCGGTGGTCGTGGCGGCGACGATCGTCGGCTTCGGGACTTCGCTCCCCGAGCTCATGGTCTCGGTCCAGGCCACCTTCTCCGGCGTGCCCGGGCTCATTCTGGGCAACGTGGTGGGGAGCAATATCGCCAACGTTCTGCTGGTCGGCGGCGCGGCCGCCGCGGTCTATCCGCTGGCCCAGGTGGATCGAGCGGCGAGGCGGAACGCCGGGATCATGATCGGCGCGACCCTGGTCTTCACCGGCTTCGCGGTCATGGGCGAGATCGACCGCACGACCGGAGCCGTTCTCCTGGTCGGCTTCGTCCTCCTCATGCTGGCCACGGCTCGCTCGACGCTGCGAGCCCAGCAGGTCGCCGACCCGTCCACCCCGCTCGACTGGGTGCTCGGCCTTCCCGGGCGGCCCCTGACCATCGCGGGCTTCGTCGTGGCGGGGATCGTCATGCTTCCGCTGGGTGCGCAACTGCTCGTGGGCGCGGCGGTCGAGATCGCAGCGAGCTTCGAGGTGCCCGAGCCCGTGGTGGGCCTCACCGTTCTCGCCATCGGCACCTCGTTACCCGAGCTCACGACGACCGTGCTCGCCGCGATGGAGCGCCGTTCGGATGTGGCGATCGGCGCGATCGTGGGAAGCAACACCTTCAACCTGCTCGCCATCATGGGGGTCACCGCCGCGTTCAGCCCGGTACCGATCGAGGTCTCTCAGCGCTTCCTCTCGCTCGACATCCCGATGATGATCTTCGCCAGCCTCCTCCTGGTGGCGTTCGCATGGTCCGGCCGACCCATGGGTCGGCTGGCGGGGGTCGCGATGCTTCTGGCGTATGCCGGGTATCTCGGAGCACTCTACTTCGCCGTCTGACGGCGACCCCTTTCACGGAGCACCGCCCGATGTCCGAAGCCGTGACGTACGGCCGATACCTGAAGGTCGACGAGCTGCTCTCCCTCCAGCGGCCGCGCGACGACGTGGAGCACGACGAGCTCCTCTTCATCGTCATCCACCAGGTGTACGAGCTCTGGTTCAAGGTGATGCTCCACGAGCTCGACTACCTGCAGCGGCTCCTCGGGAAGGCGGACGCGCCGCGGGCGATGCACACGCTGAAGCGGATCCTGACGATCCTGAAGGTCCAGGTCTCGCAGGTCGACATCCTGGAGACGATGACGCCGACCGAGTTCCTCACCTTCCGCGAGCGGCTCGACAGCGCGAGCGGCTTCCAGAGCGACCAGTTCCGCCAGCTCGAGTTCGCGATGGGGCACAAGGTCCACGCGGCGCTGAAGCGCTTCCCGGAGGGCACCCGGGCGCGGGCGGCGCTCGAGGCACGTTGGTCCGCGCCGACGATCTGGGACGCGCTCGTCCACTACCTGGCCGGGCAGGGTTACGACGTGCCGAGCGAGGTGCTGGAGCGCGATCCGTCGGCGCGGATCGAGCCGTCCGGCCCGCTCCAGGAAGTTCTCATCGAGGTCTACCGCAACGATCCGTGGGCCGCCGAGCTCTGCGAGCGCTTCGTCGATCTGGACGAGGGAGTCCAGGAGTGGCGATACCGGCACGTGAAGATGGTCGAGCGCACGATCGGCTCGAAGAGCGGTACCGGGGG
>JANQME010000049.1 GCA_028280205.1 Longimicrobiales bacterium | reverse complement strand
TCCCGCTCTTCGTGCACGACTACCCGAAGGAGGCGAAGGCCTTCTACATGAAGGAGAACCCCGACGACCCACGCACCGTCCTGTGCGACGACCTGCTGGCGCCCGAGGGGTACGGCGAGATCATCGGCGGAAGCCAGCGCGAAGACGACCTCGCGCGACTGGAGGCTCGTATCCGTGAGGAGGAGCTGCCCGAGGAGGCGTACGCGTGGTACCTCGATCTGCGACGCTACGGGACCTTCCCGCACTCGGGCTTCGGGCTCGGGGTGGAGCGGACCGTGGCGTGGATCACGGGCCGCCACCACATCCGCGAGCTGATCCCCTTCCCGCGCCTCATGAACCGACTCTACCCGTAGCGGGGCGACCCATGCCGCGTGCCGTCCTCGACATGATGGACCGCCGTCCGATCTGGGCGATGCCGGAGTGGGTGCCCGCGCGCATCCGCGACGCGCTCCCGCCCGGTTGGGAACTCGTGGTGATCGAGGAGGAGACCGACGGCTCGGGCGACGGGGCTACGCGGGTCTCTCCGGGGGTGCTCGAGGCGGTGGCCGAAGCGGAGATCTACTTCGGGTACGGGATCCCCGAAGAGCTTCTGAAGGCCGCGTCGAAGCTGGCCTGGGTGCACTCGGGCGCCGCCGGCGTGGGCAGCTCGCTGACGCCCACGATGCTCGAGAGCCCGGTCGTCTTCACGAACTCGGCCGGTGTGCACGCGCCCCCCATGGCCGAGACCGTGCTCGCGATGCTCCTCCACTTCGGACGTGGGCTCGACTTCGCCACGGAGGCTCGGGCGCGCCGGGAGTGGACGACGGCGCCGTACTACGGCGACCGTTCGCCGCTGGTCGAGCTGTCGAGCGCGACGGTCGGAATCGTCGGCTTCGGTGGCATCGGGCGGGAGGTCGCGCGACGGGTTGCGAGTCTGGGTGCCCGCGTGATCGCCGCCAAACGCAGACCCGCCCAACCGGGCGAGGCGAACCTGGAAGCGGTCGCCAGCGGCGGCGTCCTCGGGTCCCGCATCGAGATGGTCTGGGGCGAATCGGGACTCGACGCGGTGTATCGGGAAAGCGATGCCGTGGTCGTCTGCGCGCCCGACACGCCGGAGACGCGCGGGATGATCGACGCGGCCGCGCTTCGCCGCATGAAGGAAAGCGCGGTTCTCGTGAACGTCGCGCGGGGCCGACTGGTCGACGAGGACGCGCTGGTGCATGCGCTCCGCGAGGGGTGGATCCGCGGAGCCGGCCTCGACGTCTTCTCGAAGGAGCCGCTGCCCGCCGACTCCCCGTTCTGGACGCTCCCCAACGTGGTGATCACCCCGCACGTCTCCGCCGTCACGCGTGGCTTCTGGGGTCGGGAGACCGAGCTCATCGTGCGCAACCTGACGCGCTTCGCGAAGGGGGCCCCGACGAGTGAGTGGGAGAACGTGGTGGACAAGCGAGCGGGGTACTGATGCGCCACGGCCGAGAATGACCGCGAGCCCGCTCGACCGGTTGAGGGCCCTCTGCCTGGCCCTCCCCGAAGCGCGCGAGGTCGAGGCGTGGGGCGCGCCCACCTTCCGCGTGAAGACGATCTTCGCGATGTACGCCGGTCCGGACGAGCGGCCCGGCCGTGAGCGCCCCGCTGCATGGATCAAGGCGGATCCGGCGGACCAGGACTGGCTCGTGCGTTCCGACCCCGACCGCTTCTTCGTGCCGCCCTACGTCGGACCCAAGGGGTGGGTGGGCGTCCATCTCGACGGAGCCGACACCGACTGGGAGCACGTGACGGCACTGCTCGTGGACGCCTGGAAGGTGAGCGCGCCGAAGAAGCTCGTGGAGCAGCACGCCGAGAGGCTCGGGCTCTAGGGAGCCCCGCGGCACGGACTCCGCGCGCGGATCAGGGCGTCTCCGAAGCCAGCCGGCGTACGATCACCTCGCCCATGCGGACGTGTCGGGGCTCGCCGCTCGTCGTGAGTAGCGCCGCAAAGGTGACCGCCCAGCCCGCGGCCCGGGCGCGCACGCCGTCGTCCACCCCCGTCCCCGGCGCCGAGCCGTCACCCGCTTCCCCTCCACCCCCTTCCGCCCCGGCCGAGTAGGCGGCCCAGAACGCGGACCGGGCCGGCTCGTCGAACAGGGTCCAGGCGCACGCCAGGTCCGTGGCGGGATCCCCCGCGCACAGATCGCCCCAGTCGAGGATCCCGGTCACGACGCCGTCCCTGACGACGACGTTGCGCGCGTGCAGGTCGCCGTGCAGCCACACGGGTCGCCCGAGGGCGTCACCGACGGACGTGGCCAGCGCGTCCGACCAGAGCCGTTCGAGGGCTGGGTCGCGAACGGCCGCCAGCCGCGGCTCGACCGCCTCGGCGCGTTCGGCCAGGCCTACGCCGCGAAACGGATTTCGTGGCGCGTGCTCCGGTGCGGGTCGGTGCAGCGTACGGAGCGCCCGAGCGACTGCGACCGCGGAGCGGTTATCCAGAGCGCGCGGAGGGAGGGTGTCGGCGGTCGTCCCCCGTACCCACCGCACGATGCTCCACGGCCACGGGAAGCGCGGGCCCGGCGTTCCGAGATGCACGGGGAGCGGAAGCTCCAGCTCGATCCCACGGGCGAGCTGGGGTAGCCATCGCTGCTCCCTGCGCAGCAGATCGACCGCGCTCTCGCGACGCGGGAGGCGGACCGCGTAGCGTTCCCCGAGCCGGAAGGTGACGTTGTCCCACCCCTCGTCGACGAGCTCGATACGTGCGCTCGCGAGCTCCGGCCGCGCCTCGCGCACGAGCGCGGAGACGAGCTTCGAGTCGATGGAGATCTCGGCCGGGGGATGAGTCTGGTCCACGTCCTACCGCTCCGCCCGTTTCACCTCGTCCCAGAGTTCGTCGAGCGCTTCCAGCCCGGCCACGGAGAGCTCGATCCCGCGCTCGTGGGCAAGGACCTCGAGGCCCTCGAAGCGCCGGCGGAACTTCGCATTCGCTCGGGCCAGCGCGGTCGTCGGGTGGACGCCCGCCCGTCGCGCGAGGTTCACGGTGGCGAAGAGCAGGTCCCCGACCTCCTCCACGACCCGGTCGTCGTCGGCCCGCTCCGGTCCGAGCGGATCGTCGTCGGCCCGCTCCACCGCCGCGACCACCTCCTCGAGCTCCTCGGCGACCTTCTCCGCGGGCCCTTGGTGGTCGTCCCAGTCGAAGCCCACGGCCGCGACCTTCTGCTGGATCCGGTACGACCCGGTGAGCGGGTCGAGGCCGCGTGCCAGGCCGTCCAGGACCCCGCGTGACCCCGAGTCCGCGGTTCGGCGCTTCGCCTTCCCGGCGCGCTCCTCGGCTTTGATCTCTTCCCACGGCCGCTTCTCCCCGTCTCCGAAGAGGTGCGGGTGACGGGCGATCATCTTGGCCTCCAGGCGCGCGTACACCGAGTCCGCGTCGAGCCCGCCGGCCTCCTCGGCCACCACGATCTGAAAGGCGAGGTTGAGCAGGAGGTCGCCCAGCTCCCCCTCGAGCTCCTCGTCGTCACCCTCGCGGATCGCGTCGACGACCTCATGGGTCTCCTCGAGCAGGTGTGGGACGAGCGATTCGGCCGTCTGCCGAGCGTCCCACGGGCACTCGCGCCGCAGGAAGCGGACGAGGCGGAGCGCCCGGTCGAGGGAGCCCGGGCCGGGGAAGTGGTGCTCGCGTTCGGGACGGCTCATCGGGCGTGGGGCACGGGGTCGTCTCGGGCCCCGGTTCTTGGCATCTTTCCCGGTCTATGTCAACGAATCCGACCCGCCGCGCCTGGGTGCAGATCGACGGCGGCGCGCTGCGTCGCAACTACGGGCGCATCGTCGAGTCGGCAGGGCCGGAGGTTCGCATTCTCCCGATGGTGAAGGCCGACGCATACGGACTGGGCGTCGCCGACGTGGTGTCGTGTCTCGCCCCGCTCGGGCCGTGGGGGTGGGGCGTGGCGACGGTCCCCGAGGGCGCGCGGCTCCGGGATCTCGCGGTCGAACGTCCGATCGTCGTGTGCTCCCCGGTCCCACCGGACGAGCTCGAGGAGGTGGTCCGACTGGAGCTGCAGCCGACGATTTCGAGTCTCGAGGCGCTCGAAGCGCTGGAGCGAGCGGCGTCCACGGTGGGCGTGCGCGCCACCTGGCACCTCGACGTCGACACGGGGATGGGGCGCAGCGGGTTCGACTTCGGCAGCGTGGACGCCTGGATCGACGCCGCGACGGCCCCGCGTGAGGTGCTCCGCTGGGCGGGCCTGTGCACGCACCTCCACTCCGCCGACGAGGATGCGCAATCGATCCACGCACAGTGGGAGCGCCTCGCCGGCGTGCTGGACCGCATCGACCCCGGCGCCGTCCCCGCCGACGGCCTCCTCGTGCACGTCCTGAACAGCGCGGGAGCGTTCCGTGCTCCGGAGTACGCCTGCTCCGTCGTTCGGCCAGGGATCTTCCTGTACGGCGGCGGGATCGGGTCCGGTCAGCCCGAGCCCGAACCGGTGGTCTCCGTGCACGCCCGGGTCGTGCACGTGCGGGACGCCGAGCCGGGCGCGACGCTCGGGTACGGCTCGACGTACTCGGCCTCCCGACCCGAGCGCTGGGCGACGCTCTCCATCGGCTACGGGGACGGCCTGCCGCGGGCGCTTTCGAACCGGGGCGCCGCCCTCGTGAACGGCCGACGGGTCCCGGTCGTCGGGCGGATCTCGATGGACGTCACCGTTGTAGATGTCTCCGGCGTCGAGGACGTCGCAGCAGGATCCGTGGCCACGCTCATCGGCTCCCAGGACGACGGGCGCATCACGCTCGACGACGTGGCGGGTCGAGCGGGCACGATCGGATACGAGATCCTAACCGGACTGACCGACCGCCTTCCGCGCGTATGGACGTGACACCGTCCCACTCCCGGGGCAACGTCCCCGAGCCCTCTCTGCGCCGAACACCAGAGAACGAAGCAAGCTCCTTGAATCGCCCTTCGCCGATGCGCCGTCGCGCGCTGTTCGTCACGCTGTCCTGTCTGGCCCCCGTCGTCTTCGTCGCCTGCGAGGAGCAGACGCCCGTGGGCATCGGGCCCGGTCCCCTCCCCGGAGAACCCGTCTCCGTCGAGGTCACCATCCCGTGGAGCGATTTCGCCTCCGCCCTCGAGGTCTTCGGCGGATACGGCTCGCCGGAGGATCTGGGACAGGGTGTCATCGCCCGCCAGTTCGAGGCGCTGCTCGACGCGCGCTCGCTTCTGCGCTTCCAGGAGTACCCGGACACGGCCTCCGTTCGCGACTCCACGGGCACGATCCGGGAGGACTCCGACCTGACCTACGTGGGCGGGCGGCTGGTGCTGCTCATGGACACGATCGCAAGCACGAACGGAGCGACTCCGGTCGCGCTCGCGCTCGGGCGGACCACGACCGAGTGGGACGCAACCACGGCCTCCTGGGACTTCGCGGTGGACACGATCAACGATCGGCGTCCGTGGGGAGAGCTCGGCGGGGGGCCCGCGTTGGAGGTGGATACGGCGGTCTGGGATCCCGCCGCCGGTGACACGGTGGTCTTCCAGGTCGACTCGACGACGATCGCGGAGTGGTCGAATCCGTCGGATCTCTCGACCGGCGCCCGGATCGAGTTGCTCGATCCGGGCTTCCGCACGCAGTTCCGTGGCGCCACGCTGCGCCTCGACGCACGGCCGAGCCTCCGACCGGATACGATCATCGAGCTCCTTGCGTTCGTGGGCGACGTGACTTTCCTCTACACGCCGTTCCCGACGCCTCCGACCGACGGCGTGCGCATCGGAGGCGCGCCCTCATGGCGCACGATCCTCGACCTGGCGATCCCGGAGGTGATCGACGGTGATCCCGAGTTCTGCGCGGTCGTGGAGTGTCCGCATACGGTGGTGCCGGGCGAGATCTCCTTCGCCGCGCTGCGCCTCACGACCCGGGCATCGGAGGCGGCCTTCCAGCCCACCGATTCGATCCGGCTGGACGTACGCCCCGTTCTCGACCGCTCGGCGATGCCCAAGTCGCCGCTCGGGCCGTCGCTCGTCGAGAGCGACCTGGGCCGGGCCGTGCCCGCCGACGCCTTCGGAGCCACGCCGGGCCAGGAGATCGAGATCCCGTTCACGGCGTTCGCACGTGATCTCCTGCGCGGCTTCGACGAGGACGGGAACCCGACGCCCGGGACGCTCGCGCTCCTCTCGGTCATCGAGCCGTTCTCCATCTCCTTCGCATCCTTCGACGGACCGGGAAGTGGGGGTGAGCCGGTACTCACCCTGGTGCTGACCATCGGACCGCCGGTGGAGCTCCCATGATGCCGCGGGCTCCCTCGATCGGTGTCGCGGCGATCGTCGCTGCGGCCCTTGTCTCCGTCGTGACGTTCGTGGCGCCAGCGGAAGCCCACGCCCAGTCCCTCTACAACGCGGCGGGGCTCGGCGTCCCCCTCGAGGCCGTGGACGGGCGGGCGCGCGCGCTCGGGAACCTGGGGATCGGGCTGGGCGGTGGCGCCTTCATGCCCACCGACCCGGGCGCGCTCGGACGACTGCGGGTATCGACCGGAATCATGGCGGCCCAGCCGACGTGGATGGACTTCAGGACGCCCGCGGGGGCGACGGGCTCGGTGCAGGGGACGCGCTTCCCGCTGCTCGGGATCGCATATCCGATTCTCGGCGGAATGATGTCGGTGCAGATCGGCTCCTATCTGGACCAGAACTACGAGGTCCAGCGCACGAACACGGTGGACTTCGGCCGCGGGCCGATCGAGACGGCCGACGACTTCCGACAGGACGGGTCGATCTCCAATCTGAACCTCGGCTACGCGCGCATGATCGGCGACGCCCTCTCGGCGGGGATCACGGTGGGTCGGTACGCAGGTTCGCTCGACCGGTCCCTCACGCGCACGTACGGGGACGAGGAGACGACCGACGTCGATTCATACGTCGAATCCGGCACCTGGTCGTACGAGGCCTGGGCCTTCACGGCGGGGGTCTCGGCCGACCTCTCCTCGCGGGCGCGGGTCGCGGTGAGCGTGCAAGCCCCGACGGAGCTCGACGCCGAGGGGGAGGCGGAGACCCGCGGCTCCGATCGGACGTACTCGCTGCCCGTCCAGTACCGTGCCGGGGCGAGCGTCACGGTCTCGCCCGCCCTCGTGGTGAGCGCCAGCGTCCTGCTCGCCGACTGGTCCGACGTGCAGCGGGACCTCCAGGGGGCCGCGCTCGCCGGAGACCAGAACGGCTACGGAATCGGCGTGGAGCTCTCCCGGGCGCGCTTTTTCGGGAGGACGGTGCCGCTTCGGCTCGGGTTCCGGGAGACGGGTATCCCCTTCACCTTCGATCCCGACGGCACGGAGCGCATCATCTCGGGCGGGCTGGGCCTCGAGCTCGCCACGTCCGGCGACGTCGTCCTCGCCGGCGTCGACCTCGCGGTCGAGCGCGGTCATCGCTTCGGCGGCGGCATCAACGAGAAGTTCTGGCGCGCCACGATCTCGCTCCTCGCCTCGGGTCTCTGATCCGGTCGCTCCAGAGGCGCCGGAGGGCGCGATGCGCGTCCACTACCACACCTTCGGCTGCAAGGCGAACCAGTACGACACCGAGCGGATGCGGCAGGAGGTCGAGGCCCACGGGGCCACGACCTCGGGGCGGGCCGCCGCCGACGTCGTGGTGGTGAACACCTGCACAGTGACGAATCAGGCCGACGCCGAGGCCCGTCGCTTCATTCGGCGTGTCCGTCGGGAGCACCCCGACACGCGGGTCGTCGTCGCCGGCTGCTCGGCGGCGCTGAAGGACGCCGAGTACCGCGCCATGTCGGGCGTTGCGGAGGTCGTGTCCGGGCACGACCCGGTAGCGGTCGCACGAGGGGTCTTCGCGAGTGCCGAGCCCGTGCCCACGAAGCACGGCGACCTCGCCCAGGTCGAGCTGCGCGTCCCGCTCGACCGCATCGATACCGAGCCGATCGGGGGCGCCCTGCTGCGCCGTCGCGCGGGGGCGTCCCGCGGCTGGCTCAAGGTTCAGGACGGCTGCGACCGAAAGTGCTCCTTCTGCGCGACGAGGCTCGCCCGTGGAGCGTCCCGGTCGCGCCCACCCGAAGAGGTCGTCGCCGAGGCCCGTCTGCTCGCGCAGGAGCACGCCGAGCTGGTCGTGACCGGGATCCACATCGGGCACTGGGGGCTCGACCTGGAGCCCAAGCAGACGCTCGCCCGGCTGTGTGACCGACTGCTCCAGGCGATCCCGGAGGTACGCTTCCGCCTCGGCAGCATCGAGGCGACGGAGGTCGACGACGATCTCCTCGGGCTCCTCGCCAAGTCGGGAGGGCGGCTCGCGCCTCACCTGCACATGCCTCTGCAGAGCGGGGCCGATCCGGTGCTGCGACGCATGCGTCGCTGGCATACGAGGGAGCAGTACCGACGGAGGGCCCTCGAGATCGCCGAGCGCATCGCGCCGCTCGGGCTCGGAGCGGACGTCATCACGGGCTTCCCGGGCGAGACGGAGGCGGACCACGCGGCGACGCTCGCGCTCGTGGACGAGCTCCCGTTCACCTACCTGCATGTCTTCCCGTTCTCCCCGCGCGACGGAACCGTCGCCGCACGGCTCGACGCCCCGGTTCCGCAGCGGATCGCGGGCGCGCGTGCACGGGAGCTCCGCGACCTCGCCCTCGCGAAGGGTCACGCCTACCGAGTGGGCCGGGCGGGTGGATCCGCCTCGATCGTCGTGGAGGGGGACGGCGGAACGGGGCTCACGGAGGACTACCTGCGGGTGGGCGTGGAGCCGGCCGAACGGCGTTCCCGCCTCGTCCGGGGCACCCTGCTCGGGGATGGGGACCATCTGTATATTGTCCCGGCCCGCACCTCTCCCCGTATTCCAGCATGAGCGAGCAGCGCGCGCGGCGGGCGTACGTCGAGACGTACGGCTGCCAGATGAACATCAGCGACGGCGAGCTGATGGAGGGCATCCTCGAAGGTCGAGGATACGAGATCGTGGACGCCCCCGAGCGCGCCGACGTCGTGTTGGTGAACACGTGCGCGATCCGCGAGCACGCCGAACAGCGGGTCCTGGGGCGGGTCTCGCAGCTCAACGGGCTCAAGCGCGAGCGACCCGCGATGGTGCTCGGAGTCACTGGGTGCATGGCCCAGCGCATGGGCCGAACGCTCCTCGAGCAGGCACCGTACGTCGACCTCGTGATGGGTCCCGACGGATACCGGACGCTGCCCGAGACGCTCGCCCGCCTGAACGGTGGGGTACGAGCCGTCCCCGAAGCACCGGCGACGGGCGCGGTGCCCCCGACCGAGGCCGCGCCGGTGAGCGAGCGATCGGGCAGGCGAGGCCCGCAGCTCGCCGTCCTTCAGCTCGACATGGATGAGAACTACCAGGGCCTCGAGCAGCGCCGGGCCGACGGGCCGAGCGCCTGGGTTCCCATCCAGCGCGGGTGCGACCATCGGTGCACCTACTGTATCGTTCCGTATGTGCGCGGCGGAGAGAAGAATCGTGCCGCGCCCGAGATCCTCTCCGAGGTGCGGGAGTTGGCGGAGCGGGGGGTGACGGAGGTCACGCTCCTCGGCCAGACCGTCAACTCGTACGTCTGGAGCGACGTGCGCTTCCCCTCGCTCCTGCGCGACGTTGCGCGGATCGACGGAATCCGGCGGGTCCGCTTCACCTCGCCGCACCCGAACGACGTGACGTCCGAGCTCGTCGAGGTCATGGCGGAAGAGCCCGCGGTGTGCGAGCACCTGCACCTGCCCGCTCAGGCCGGAAACGACCGCACGCTGCGTCGCATGCTGCGCCGCTACACGGTGGAGAGCCTTCTGGCGACGATCGGCCGGGTCCGTGTCGCGATTCCCGACATCGCGCTCTCCACGGACATCATTGTCGCGTTCCCCGGCGAGACCGACGCGGAGTTCCGGGACACACTCACGCTTATGCGTACGGTGCGCTTCGACGAGGCGTACACCTACAAGTTCTCCGCCCGTGCGGGGACGCCGGCGACGCGGCTCCCGCCCGACGATTTCGTGGACCCCGACGAAGCCCAGGCGCGTCTCCAGGAGCTCATCGACGTCGCCCGCGGGGTGCAGTCGGAGATCAACCGCGGCGAGGTCGGTCGGATCGAGGAAGTCCTCATCGAGGGCGAGGGACGGGACGCGGGCCAGATCCGGGGTCGCACGCGACGGAACAAGGTCGTGGTCTTCGACGGGGATCCGAGCCGGGTGGGCTCGTACACGCGCACGCGCCTGGAGCGAACGACCGGAGCGACGTTCGCCGGGTCCGAGCTCCGCGTGGGGCCGAGGGAGCCGGCTGCCGTTTGAGCCGGTTCCTGAGTGGAATCGGCATCGTCGCGCTCATCGCGCTCTCGCTCGGCTTCACGTGGTACAACTCGGCCCAGCGGGTGACGCTGCGACTCGGGGTCGTGACGCTGTACGGGGTACCGCTCACGACCGTCGCATTCGGGAGCGTGATCACGGGGATGGTCGTCATGCTCATCGCGGGCATCCGCTCTGACCTCAAGGTGCGGAAGGTGCTCCGTGCGCGGCTCGCGGAAGAGGACCGAGAGGAGCGGGAGCGGATCGTCGACGCGAACCAGCAGGATCTGTTTGCGGACGAGCCGGCCGGAGCGCTCGGCGGCCGGCTCGAACCGCCGCGGGTCGGGCCCGACGAACCGCGGTGACTCGGCGGGCGCCAAAGGGAACCGGAGGAACGGGGAGGCAGACGGACTGACTCGAAGGACGGGGTCGAGCGCGGACGGATGACGCGGTTCGCGCCGATCGTGCGGCTGGCGCTCTCGTACTCCGCAGGCGTGGCCGCCGGGTTGGCCGGCGCACCGATCTGGATCGCGCCGCTCGGTCTCCTGCTCGGCCTCGCGGCGCCCGTTCGGACATCTTCCCGTCCCGCGCCGCGGGCCGCCGGGGTCCTCGCCGTCGCCGCCGGGCTGCTCGCTGCGCAGGGTGTCTCGTCCCCGGACCGCTCGTGTCCGGACACCCTTCCCGGCGCGACCGGGACGGTCGAGGGGCGTCTGCTCGCTCGACCCCGCACGGGCTCGGCGCCCCTGGTCCTCGACGGAGGCTGTGGCACCTTCACCCTCGTCGTGTCCACCGCGGATACAGCACGCCCGGCCGGGCGCCCTCTCCGGATCCGGGGGACGTGGCGATCCGGTCGGGTGCGCCCGTGGCTGCGGGCCGAGGCGGTCGAGGTGGGAGGCACGGACGAAGCCGCGGGGTTGACGGCACTCCGGTGGGCGGCGGTGCGCTGGCGGGACGGGCTCGTCGAGCGCTTGCTCCGGCTGTACGGGGAGCGGGGGCCGCTCGTCTCCGCGCTCGTGCTCGCTCGCCGGGAAGGACTCGACCCCGACCTCCGCTCCGCCTTCGCCACCACGGGGATCGCGCACCTCCTCGCGATCTCGGGCTTCCACGTCGGACTCGTCGCGGGCATCCTCTTCGGAGTCCTCCGTGCGTCCGGTCGCGGCCGGAAGGCCGCGACCGCCGGGGCCGCACTCCTGTCCTGGGCGTACGTGGGCCTCATCGGCTTCCCGGACGCCGCGTGTCGGGCGGCCCTGATCCTGACCTGCCTCGCCCTGTCCCGCGCGCGTGGCTACCCGCCCAGCCGCTGGGGGCCGCTCGGCGCCGCGGCGCTCGCGCTCGTGCTGCTCGACCCCATGCGCGTGGCGTCTCCCGGCTTCCAGCTTTCGTTCGCCGGGGCGGCGGGGCTCGTGGCGTGGGCGCGGAGCTCCGAAGGCGCCCTTCGGCGTCTCGTCGCGCGCGTGGGGCGGCCCGTCGGCCGTCCGCTCGTGCTCCCGAAGCCGCTGGTCTCGGGTCTCGCGGCGGGGATCGCCGCCACGCTCGCGACCCTCCCCATCGTCGCTTGGCACTTCGAGCGGGTGTCGCTCGTGGGCGTCCCGCTCACCCTCGTCGCGACACCGCTCGTCGTTCTCGCCCTCCCCGGTGCACTCGCCACGCTGGCCATGGACTTCGTCGCGCCGGGACCGGCCGCATTTCTGGCCGGAGGGGTGGGGCTCCTCCTCGAGGGGCTGGTCCGCCTCACCGAGGCCGTGAGCACGCTCCCGTGGGCGAGCGCGTGGGTCGGTCGACCGACGGTCGCCGCGGGGTGCACGGGGGTGGCTCTCGCCATGTATCTCGCCCGGGCCCCCCGCATCGGGCCGGTGGGACGCCGCAGACTCCTCCTGCTCTATGCGGCCGCGGGCGTCGTCGGCTGGCCGATCGTCGTGGCGTTGGACGGGCTCGGCCGGTTGGAGCTGCTGGTGATCGACGTCGGACAGGGCGACGCGATCGCCCTGCGGACTCCGCGTGGGCGGTGGCTGCTCGTGGACGCCGGACCGCCGGTCCTCGCGGCGAGGAGCGCCCACCCCGTGGTTCGGACCCTCCGGGCGCGGGGCGTGCGCCGGCTGCACACGCTGGTGCTCACGCACCCGGATCTCGACCACATCGGAGGAGCCCCGGCCGTTCTCGAGCACCTCCGGCCGGACCGAATCGTCGATCCGATGCTCGCCGCACCGAAGAGTGGATACGCCGATCTGGTCGAGCGCGCGGCGGCCGCGTCGATCCCGTGGCGAGGTGCACGGACCGGGGATCGGCTCGACGTCGACGGCGTCGCCGTGGAGGTGCTGCACCCCTCCGAGCTCCCGACAGACGCGAGCGAAGGCAATGCGGCCTCCATCGTGCTGCTCGTCGCGTGGCAGGGCTTCTCGGCGTTGCTCACCGGGGACGCGTACGTGGAGGCCGAGCGGGTGTTCGGGCCCGCCGCCGGCGACGTGGACGTCCTCAAGGTCGGGCACCACGGGAGTGACACGTCGACCGACTCCGCTTTCCTCGACGCCGTGCGCCCCGAGGTCGCGCTCCTCTCCCTCGGCCGTGACAACCGCTACGGGCACCCTTCCCCCCGCGTGCTGCGGCGCCTCGAGCGGGCGGGCGCGGCGATCCACCGCACGGACGAACAGGGAACCGTGCGGGTCGTCGTCCGCCGGGACGGATCGTACGTGGTGCGTGCAGGGGGGCGGTGAGCCGCGCCCCGTCGCGCGCATTACCTTGTCACGTCCTTCGCGAAGCGCTCGTTCCGAGCCGCTGCCGAGCACGCCGATGCCGCCCGAAAGCCACGTCGTCACGATCTCTCGATTCCTTGTCGACCAGGAGCGCCGTCATCCGGAGGCGACCGGAAAGTTCACGAGCCTCCTCTCCGACATCGCGTTGGCGGCCAAGGTGATCGGCCGCGAGGTGAACAAGGCGGGCTTGGTCGACATTCTGGGTCAGGCGGGCGACGAGAACGTCCACGGAGAGGATCAGCAGAAGCTCGACGTCTTCGCCAACCAGGTCATGTACCGCGCCCTCGACCACACCGGGCTCGTCGCCTGCATGGCGTCGGAGGAGAACGAGACCTTCCTTCCGATCCCGGACAAGTTCGAAGCGGGCGACTACGTCGTGATCTACGATCCGCTCGACGGCTCCTCGAACATCGACGTCAACGTCTCGATCGGGACGATCTTCAGCATCCACAGGAAGATCTCCGCCGGGGAGCGCGGCACGCTCGAGGACTGCCTGCAGCCCGGGTCGAGGCAGGTCGCCGCCGGGTACGTCCTGTACGGCTCCTCGACCATGCTCGTCTACACCACGGGGGCCGGCGTGCACGGCTTCACCCTCGATCCCTCGATCGGCGAGTTCCTGCTGAGCCACCCGGACATGCGCCTCCCCGAACCACCGAAGAAGGTCTACTCCGTGAACGAGGCCTACTACGCGCGCTGGACGCGCGGGCAGCAGCGTCTGGTCACCCACCTCAAGACCGAGGGAGCCTTCGGCTCCCGCTACATCGGGTCGCTCGTGGCGGACGTGCACCGCACCCTGCTCCAGGGTGGACTGTTCATGTATCCCGGGGAGAAGGGAAAGCCGGACGGCAAGCTCCGCCTCATGTACGAGGCCGCGCCCATGGCGATGATCATCGAGCAGGCGGGCGGCCGTGCGAGCACGGGGGCCGTGGACATCCTCGACGTCGAGCCCGAGTCGCTGCACCAGCGCGTACCGATGTACGTCGGCTCCCGAGACTTCGTGGATCTGGCGGAACGGATGCTCGCCGAAGGGTCCGAAGGTTGGAGACGCTAGAGGAGATTCGTCGCGTCCTCGTCGAAGGAGGCCAACAGCTCGGCGCGTTCTTCTTCACTCACGAAAGCGTGCTCGAAGCCGGCCCGCGCCATCCGGACGAGCGTAGCGGTATCGAGGTCGAGCGCGTTCCGGGCGTTCCGGTACTCGTCGACGAGCGTCACCCCGGACATGAGCCGGTTGTCCGTGCCCAGCACGCACGGGATGCCGGCCCGCACGTAGTCGCCGGCCGGGTGCTCGGCGATCGACGGCACGGCGCCGGTCTGGACGTTCGACGTCAGACAGACCTCGAGCAGGATGCCTCGGCGCGCCACCTCGGCGAGGAGTTCGGGGTCTTCATGCAGTCGCGTCCCGTGCCCGATGCGGCGCGCGTGGCCGAGCTCGAGGGCCTGCCGGATCGACTCGGGGCCGTACCCCTCGCCCGCGTGCACCGTGATCGGCAGGCCCTCGCCCGCGGCCCGGTCGAAGGCGGCGCGGTGGTCGGCGACCGGGTGTCCCGCCTCGGCCCCGGCGAGGTCGAAGCCGCACACGCCGCGGGTCCGGTACGCGACGGCCAGCTCCGCCACCTCCCGCGTGTGCCGCGCTTCGTGTGAGCGCAGCCCGCACAGGATCAGCCCCGCCCGGATCGGAGCGAGCGCCTCTCGCTCGGCGAGCCGCAGACCGTCGAGCGCGGCGTCGACCACCTCGTCGGGAGCGAGTCCGCGCTCGGTGTTGAGGAGGGGGCAGAAGCGGATCTCGACGTAGCGTACGCCTTCCTCCGCGTGGTCGAGAACGCACTCGCGCGCGATCCGCCGAAGGGCGTCCGCGTCCTGCATCACGGAGAGCGTCGTCGTGAAGCGCTCGAGGTACTCTTCCAGCGAGTGGGCGTCGGAGACGAGCATGTGGCGGGCCAGCGCATCGACCTCCCCGGCCGGAAGCCGCACGGAACGCTCGCGCGCAAGCTCCAGCAGGGTCGCGGGGCGCAGCGAGCCGTCGAGGTGGACGTGCAGCTCCGCCTTCGGAAGCGCACGCAACAGGGCGTCTACCGGAGCCACTCCGCGTGAGCCCGTGGGTGCCGGGGTGGGACGCCGAGCCATCGATGGATCGCGCCCGCCCGTCGGGTCAACGGGCGGCGCTCGGCGAGGCGGGAGACGAGAGTGCGGCGCCCCGAGCGGCCGTGCCGTTTTGGCCGGATGCCGGGCCCTCCGCCGTGAGGAAGCCGCGGTCGACGTCGACGAGCGGGGCGGGGTAGTCGCCGGAGAAGCACGCGGTGCAGTACGGACCGGCCTCGGCAACGGCGTCGACCATCCCGGCGAGCGAAAGGTAGCCGAGCGAGTCCACACCGATCCGCTCGGCGATGTCCGGCACGTCGAGGTGGGATCCGATGAGCTCGCCCTTCGTCGGCATGTCGATTCCGTAGAAACAGGGGAAGCGCACCGGCGGACTCCCGATGCGCAGGTGAACCTCGGCGGCCCCGGCCTGCCGCAGCATGCGCACGAGCGAGCGGCTGGTGGTGCCGCGCACGAGCGAATCGTCGACGACGACCACGCGCTTCCCGACGAGAACCTCGCGCACCGGGTTGTACTTCATGCGGGCTCCGAAGTCGCGGTCTCTCTGGTCGGGCTCGATGAATGTCCGCCCGACGTAGTGGTTGCGCAGCAGCCCCAGCTCGAAGGGGATCCCGCTCTCCTCGGCGTACCCGAGCGCCGCGGAGTTGGCGCTGTCGGGCACGGCGATCACCGCGTCCGCGTCGACGGGGTGCTCGCGGGCGAGGTGGCGTCCGAACGTCCGCCGGGCACGGTCGACGCTCACGCCCCACAGGCGGGAGTCCGGGCGGGCGAAGTAGACGAGTTCGAAGATGCACGGGGAGACATCGTCGGCGGGTGCGAGTCCGGGCAGCCGGGATACCTCGGGTCCGCGGATCCGCACCACCTCGCCCGGCTCCAGGTCGCGCACGTACTCGGCGCCCAGGATGTCGAGCGCGCACGTTTCCGAGACGACGACGTGACCTGCTCCCTTCCGACCCAGGACGAGCGGGCGGAAGCCGCGTGGATCGCGCGCGGCGTAGATGGTCTCGTCGATGGCGAGAACCATCGAGAAGGCCCCCTCCAGATGCGACAGCGCGTCACGGACCTGCGCATCCACCGTGTCCTCGCGCGACTTCGCGATGAGGTGCACGAGCACCTCCGAGTCCGAAGAGGAGCGGAAGATCGCGCCGTCCTCGACGAGCCGCGTCCGCAGATCGTGCTGATTCGTCAGATTCCCGTTGTGTGCCAGCGCGAGCTCGCCATGCGCGTAGCGCGCCGTGATCGGCTGGATGTTCGCCGGATTGCTCCCGCCGGTCGTCGAGTAGCGGACGTGACCGACTGCCGTCTTGCCCGAGAGCTCGGCGAGCGACTCCGGGCCGAAGATCTCCGATACGAGACCGGAGCCCTTATGCACCCGCCCGCCGTCGTCATCGAAGGCGACGATGCCGCCCGCTTCCTGGCCGCGGTGCTGGAGTGCGTACATGGCGAGGAAGGCCTGCTCGGCCGCGTGGTCGATCCCGCTGACGCCGACCACTCCGCACTCCTCGCGCGGCCGGTCGTCGAGCTCCCAGGCAGCGCACCGCGCACCTCCGGCTTCGGGAGAGACGGGACGCGGTCCCGCGGCGTCGCCCACGGGCAGGATACGGTCGGGCATGGAGATCAGCGTTCGAGGGCCGGCGCATCCATGATGCGCGGAAGCGCGCCGAAGTAGGCGTCGGCGAGTTCGTCGAGCGAGGCGGAGAGCGCTCCGTCGCGCACCCGGACCGAGAAGCCGTCGTCGGCCGGGGTGACGGCTCCGATCCGCCGCGCGGGCACGCCGTACCGCTCGGCCAGCCGCAGCACCTCGGGTGTCTCGCCCGGCGTGCATGATACGACGATCCGGCCCTGCGACTCCCCGAAGAGCGAAACGACGGGCCGGAGGTCCTCGTCCACCTCGACGTCGACACCGAGCGGGTCTTCGCCGTCACCGAGGGCGCACTCGGCCAGCGAGGCCGCGAGGCCGCCCTCCGAACAGTCGTGCGCCGAACGGAGCCGCTCCTCTCGGGTCATCGCGAGCACGGCCTGCTGGAGCATCCGTTCGCCCTCCAGGTCGACCACCGGGGGCCGACCGGCGACGAGATCCGCCGTCACGTACAGGTACTCCGAGCCGCCGAGCTCGCCGGAGTTCTCGCCGAGCAGGACGATGTCGTCCCCCACCGCGTGGAAGGCGTGCCGCGTGAGCTTCGAGACGTCGTCGATCACGCCCACCATCCCGATTACCGGCGTGGGGTAGATCGCGCGCCCGTCCGTTTCGTTGAAGAGCGAGACGTTGCCGCCCGTTACGGGTGTCTCGAACGCCTCGCATGCGTCGCGCATCCCCAGCACCGCCTCCCGGAGCTGGTAGTAGATGTGCGGCTTGAGCGGGTTGCCGAAGTTGAGGTTGTTCGTGATCGCCGTCGGCGTCGCCCCGACGCACACCAGGTTCCGTGCCGCCTCGGCGACCGCCGCCATCGCCCCGGTGCGCGGCTCGAGGTACACGAAGCGACCGTTGCAGTCGGTGGTCGCCGCGACCGCTCGCTTCGTCCCGCGGATGCGGATCACGCCTGCGTCGCCGCCCGGGCGGACGGCCGTGGAGGTCCGCACCGTGGTGTCGTACTGCCCGTAGATCCAGCGCTTCGACGCCACGTTGGGCGAACCGAGCAGGAGGAGGAACGACTTGGTGAGGTCGCC
The DNA here is from genome assembly GCA_028280205.1 of Longimicrobiales bacterium. GTDB lineage: Bacteria > Gemmatimonadota > Gemmatimonadetes > Longimicrobiales > Gaopeijiaceae > UBA2589. The sequence goes on along the minus strand of JANQME010000049.1, from coordinate 7,654 downwards.
CTCGGGGATGAGATGCTCGGACAGGTCGGCGCCGCGCAGCGCGGCGATCTCCTCCGCCTCGATGCCCTCGCGCTCGTAGGTCGGACACCCCTCGGTGAGCGGCAGGGCGGGGATGTTGGCCACCACCCTTCCGTCCTCGAGCACGCGGAACATCCCGTCGTCGGTCACCGTGCCGATCACGGCGGCTTCCAGCTCCCACTTCTCCAGGATGCGCCGCACGTCGTCCTCGCGCCCAGGCTCGGCCACGACGAGCATCCGCTCCTGCGACTCGGAGAGGAGGATCTCGTACGGGGTCATGCCCCGCTCGCGCACGGGTACGGCGTTCATCTCCATCTCGACGCCGCTTCCACCCCGTCCCGCCATCTCGGACGCCGACGATGTGATGCCCGCGGCACCCATATCCTGGATTCCGCTGATCGCCCCCGAACCGATGAGCTCGAGAGACGCCTCGAGGAGGAGCTTCTCCGTGAACGGATCCCCGACCTGGACCTGTGGACGGCTCGACTCGTCGGAGTCCTCGCTCAGCTCCTCGGACGCGAACGTCGCTCCGTGAATCCCGTCCCGACCGGTGCGTGCACCGACGGCCATGAGCGGGCTTCCCGTTCCGGACGCGGCCGCGGTGATGAGATCCTCGTGCTTCATGAGGCCGAGACACATGGCGTTGACGATCGGGTTGCCCTCGTACCCGCGGTCGAACATGACCTCGCCGCCCACGTTGGGGATGCCGACGCAGTTTCCGTAGTCCCCGACCCCTCGCACGACGCCGCCGAAGAGGTAGCGCACACGGGGAGTATCCAGGTCGCCGAAGCGGAGTGAGTCGAGCACCGCGACGGGCCGCGCGCCCATGGTGAAGATGTCCCGCAGGATGCCCCCGACCCCGGTCGCCGCACCCTGGTACGGCTCGACGGCGGAGGGGTGGTTGTGCGACTCGATCTTGAACGCGAGCGCGTAGCCGTCCCCGACGTCGATGACGCCGGCGTTCTCCCCGGGACCCTGGATCACCCAGGGCGCCCTCGTGGGGAGGAGGCGGAGCAGCCGCTTCGAGTTCTTGTACCCGCAGTGCTCCGACCACATCGCACTGAAGACGCCGAGCTCGGTGAACGTCGGGTCCCGCCCCATCACCCGCTGGATGCGCTCGTACTCTTCAGGGGAGAGACCGTGATCCGCGACGACTTCGGGCGTGATCTCGGGGTCGCCCGTGCGGGGGGCGACGGCGGGTGCGGTGGCGGCGCCTTCGGCGTGGCTCACGGCTCGCTGCTCGTTGCGGGGGTGCGGAAGGGTGTGTGTACCCGTGGGGGTTCCGGGGCGGGGAGCGCGTTCACACCCGCGTGGCCGCGAGGCTCGCGGCCAGGGAGGTGAAGAGTCCGACGCCGTCGGTCGAGCCCAGGATCTCCTCCATGGCCCGCTCCGGGTGGGGCATCATGCCCAGGACGTTGCCCCCCTCGTTGACGAGGCCGGCGATGTTGTGCCACGAACCGTTCGGGTTCGCCTCCGTCGTCGCCTCGCCGTCGACGTCCACGTAGCGGAAGACGACGCGGCCGGCGTCCTCGAGCGCCTCCAGCGTCTCCTTGTCGGCCTCGAAGTTCCCGTCCCCGTGGGCGATGGGGATGCGCAGGATCTGACCGTCCTCGTACTCGCTCGTGAAGAGCGTGTCGGTCCGCTCGACCCGCAAGCGGACGTCGCGCGACTCGAAGCGCAGCGAATCGTTGCGGACCAGCGCGCCGGGCAGCAGCCCCGCCTCGCACAGCATCTGGAAGCCGTTGCAGATGCCGAGCACCGGCCCGCCGGCGTTCGCGAACTCCACCACGTCCTCCATGATCGGGCTCAGCCGAGCGATGGCTCCCGGGCGCAGGTAGTCGCCGTACGAGAAGCCCCCGGGCAAGAGGACCGCATCGTAGCCGCCGAGGCCCCGCTCTCGATGCCAGACGAAGACGGCATCGGCCCCCACTTGCTGCGCTGCCTTGTACAGGTCGTGGTCGCAGTTCGAGCCCGGGAAGGTGACAACCGCGACCTTCACGAGCCCGCGCCCTCCAGCGCCTCGGCCGACACCACCTCGTAGTCCTCCGTAACGGGATTCGCCAGGAGCTTGCGGCACATCGCTTCGGCGGCCTCGCGGGCGGCGGCGGCCGACTCGGCCTCCATGTCGATCAGGATCGCCTTGCCGACGCGCACGTCGTGCACGCCCTCCCAGCCGAGGGCGACGAGGGAGTTATGGACCGCCTTGCCCTGCGGGTCGAGCAGCCCCGGTCGCGGCCTCACGCGGATCTCGAGTCGATAGTGTGTCACGCCTGTTCCTCCAGAGCGTCGTCGTCGACGTGCATGCCGACCCGGCCGCGCGGGCCCAGGTCGCCGTAGTCCAGGTCGCGCACCTCGGCGCGCGCTTCGTCCTCGTCCTCGTCCAGCAGGGGATCGCCGCCCGGCAGGCGGTCGAGGAAGCCGATCAGCACGGACTTCAGAAGCCCCCACATGATGTACAGGAGGAAGACCGTGAAGAAGTAGTACTGGGGGACGTACAGGGCGAGGAAGAGCGCGGCCAGCGCGACGACCGTATTGCGGATCCCGCGCGGGGTGCGCAGCCCGATCTTGCCGACCTTCGAGTACGGCACGTGGCTCACCAGGAGCACACTCAGGAGCACCATCGCGATCGCCATGATCTGTGCCCACGGCAGGTCGCTGAGGTAGGTGGCGAAGAAGGTGGTCTGGCTGAAGGGGTAGTACGAAGCCAGGGCCATTCCCGACGAGGGCGAGGGCAGCCCGTGGAAGTACCGCTTCGCCTCACCGCCCTGCTCGATGTTGAAGCGTGCCAGCCGTACGACCACGGCCGTCACGTAGACGAAGCAGAGGATCCAGCTCCACTGGGTGTCGTTGAAGAAGAGCTGGAACATGATGAGCGCCGGCGCGACGCCGAACGAGATCGCGTCCACGAGCGAGTCCAGCTCGGCGCCGAAGGCGGATCCGGTCCGAGTGAAGCGCGCCACGCTCCCGTCGAGCATGTCGAGCACGCCCGCGTAGATGATGTACCAGCCCGCCCAAAGGAAGTCGCCCCGGATCGCCGAGACCATCGCGTAGATCCCGAAGAAGAGGTTGCCGAGGGTGAACGCGGACGGGAGGATGATCACCCCTCGCTGCAGCGTCTCGCGCCTGGGCACGCGGGGGCGGGATTCCCTGTTGTGGGGCACCATACGTGGCTTCATACGCTCCTCCCGCGCTGCCGGGCGAGTACGGTCGAGCCGACGCGGACGCGGTCGCCGACCGCGCACATCGTCTCCCAGTGGGGTGGGAGGAAGATGTCCACACGGGAACCGAAGCGGATGATCCCGAACCGGCGCCCTCGGTGCACTCGGTCGCCCTCGGCGGGGTCCGTCACGATCCGACGGGCCACGAGCCCGGCGATCTGACGCACAAGGACGCGCCCGTGCTCGGCCGCGATACCGAGGGACGCCTGCTCGTTGTCGTCCGATGCCTTGTCGGCCCACGCCACCGCGTATGCGCCCGGACGGTACTCCCGGTGCTCGACCGTCCCGTCGACGGGGGCGCGCTGCACGTGCACGTCGAAGACGCTGAGGAAGATCGAGATCTTGCGGGCCGGGCCGCCGACGTACGTCGATTCGTCCACGTCGTCGATGCGGATCACCTTCCCGTGGGCGGGCGAGACGACGAGGTCGCGGTCGGCCGGGAGCCGGGGCTCCGGGTCGCGAAAGAACCAGAGGACGAAGAGCGACCCGGCGGTGAAGAGCCACGCGGCGCCCTCGACCACGACGGCCGCAGGATCCGCCGTCAGCGGGGGCGCCGTCGTGGAGCCGGGTTCGGCGACGGCGGCCCCCCACAACCCGACCGCCCCCCACGCGACGAGAGCCAGGAAGAGCGAGACGCCCACGAACGGGATTCCCTCGGGTGCGATTTTCATCGGTCGTCCCCGAAGACCGGCGGTTCGTACGCGTCCAGCTCGGTGCCCGTCAGCCGATGGAACACCTCGCGGTACCGCTCCGACGCCGCCCCGACCACTTCGTCCGGAAGGTCGGGGGGCGGGGGTGTCTTGTCCCAGTCGAGCGTCTCCAGGAAGTCGCGGATCGGCTGCTTGTCGAGCGAGGGCTGACTGCGTCCGACCACGTAGGCTTCGCAGGGCCAGAAGCGCGAGGAGTCGGGCGTAAGCACCTCGTCGATGAGGAGGAGCTCGCCATCCCGATGGCCGAACTCGAACTTCGTGTCGGCCAGGAGGATGTCCTTTGCCTCCGCGACGTCCCGCCCGTACGCGTACACGCGCATGGAGAGGTCGCGCAGCCGTTCGGCGAGCTCGTCTCCGACGATCCCGGACATCCGGTCGAAGGTGATGTTCTCGTCGTGCTCACCCTTCTGCGCCTTCGTGGCCGGCGAGAAGATCGCGGGGTCGATCCGTTCGCTCTCGCGAAGGCCCTCGGGGAGGGGCTCCCCGGCCAGCGTGCCCGTCGCTCGATACTCCTTCCACGCCGATCCGGAGAGGTACCCGCGCACGACGCACTCGACGAGCACCGGATCGGTCTCGCGCACGAGCATGGCGCGGCGCGCCCAGACGTCCCGGCTCGCCTCGAGCAGCGGCACCCGCTCGACGATCCGGTCGGGATGCACGGCGATGAGGTGGTGGGCGAGCATCGATTCGAGCTGCTCGAGCCACCACGCCGTGAGCAGGGTGAGGACCTCGCCCTTGTGGGGGATCGGCTGCGGGAGCACGACGTCGAAGGCGCTCACCCGATCGCTCGCGACCATCAGGAGCGTCGAGGCGTCGACCCGATAGACGTCGCGCACCTTGCCGCGGTGCACGAGCGAGAGGTCGAGATCCGTGCGGTGGATCGTACGCGCGTCAGACATGGAGCTCGGGAGCCTCCAGGGTCACGGCGTGTGCTCTCTGACGTTCGAGCATCGGCTCCACCTCGCGCTCGAGGAAGTGGCGCACCTGCTCCGGTGCCCGACCCACGAAGCGAAGCGGGTCCACCATCTCGGCGAGCTCGCCCGCCGAGAGCCCGAAGGCCTCGTCGTCGGCAATGCGTTCCAGCAGGTCGGCTTCCGCTCCCTCATCCTTCATGCGTCCCGCCGCGACCATCGAATGCTGTCGGATGCGCTCGTGCAGCGCCTGCCGGTCTCCGCCGCGCGATACGGCGTGCATCAAGATCGTCTCCGTCGCCATGAAGGGAAGGTGCTCGGCGAGATGGGCGCGCACGACCTCGGGGTTCACGATCAGGCCGCGCGCCACGTTCTCCAGCAGGAGGAGGCAGCCGTCGAGGGCGAGGAACGCGTCGGGGATCGAGACGCGGCGGTTGGCCGAGTCGTCGAGCGTCCGTTCGAGCCACTGCGTGGCAGCGGTGAACGCAGGATCCTGCGCCAGGACGATGACATGGCGGGCGAGCGCGCACATCCGCTCCGCGCGCATCGGATTGCGCTTGTACGGCATCGCCGAAGAGCCGATCTGCTCGGACTCGAAGGGCTCCTCGACCTCGCGCAGGTGGGCGAGCAACCGGAGGTCGTGCCCGATCCTGGAGACCGACACGGCGACGCCCGCCAGCGACGCCTGCACCTGATGGTCGACTTTGCGCGGGTAGGTCTGTCCGCTCACGGGATACGTCGACTCGAAGCCCATCCGGCGACCCACCGCGAGGTCGAGGGCGTCGACCTTGTCGTGGTCTCCCTCGAAGAGCTCCAGGAAGGAGGCCTGCGTCCCCGTTGTGCCGCGCACGCCGCGGAAGCGCAGCGCGCCGATCCGGTGGTCGAGCTCCTCGAGGTCGAGGAGGAGATCCTGGATCCAGAGCGTCGCCCGCTTGCCCACGGTCGTAGGCTGGGCCGGCTGGAAGTGCGTGTATCCGAGTGTGGGGAGCGAGGCGTGCGTCCGCGCGAAGGCGGCGAGTGCCTCGATGCACCGGGTGACGCGGGCCCGGACGAGCTCGAGCGCCTCTCGGTGGAGGATGAGATCCGTGTTGTCGCCGACGAAGGCGCTCGTGGCTCCGAGATGGATGATGCCCCGGGCGGCCGGCGCGTCGTCCCCGAAGAGGTGGACGTGTGCCATGACGTCGTGGCGGAAGCGCTGCTCGTACGCCGCCGCCCGCTCCAGGTCCATCTCGTCCACGGCAACGCGCATCTCCGAGAGGGCCTCTTCGGGGCTGTCGCTGCCGAGCTCGGCCTCCGACTCGGCGAGCGCGATCCAGAGCCGACGCCATGTGCCGAAGCGACGCCGCGGCGAGAACACCGCCTGCATCTCCCGGGAGGCGTATCGGTCGGCGAGTGGGTGAACGTAGCGTTCGAGCGGGTCGGGTGCGGGCACTACCCTCTCCAGTAGAGGTTCGTCGTTCCGTAGCTCCCGTCGCGCTCCACGTAGAGCACGATGCGGCCGCTGCCCCGGAGGGAGTCGAAGAAGCGGGCCGCATCGTCCGCGCTCCGGATCCGCGTCCGGTTCATCTGCAGGATCACGTCGCCGCGCCGCAGTCCGAGCTGACGCGAGAGCTCCGGGGTGATGCCGTCGATGAGCGCGCCGTCCTCGCTCGCCAGCCCACGCTCGAGCTGGATCTGCGATGTGACGGTGATGAGCTCGATGTCGCGAAAGAGCGTGACGCGGGCCGCGGTCGCGGACGGGAAGGGGACCGCCTCGAGCACGAAGGGGCGGGTCTGTCCCTCGACGTCGATGCGCATCTCGTCTCCAGCCCGTAGATCGAGGAGCACGGCCTCCCAGTCGAGAGGGCCGGTGAGGGCGCGCCCACCCGCCGTGAGAAGCCGGTCGCCGGGCTCGAGGGCGGCCTCGTCGGCGGGGGAGTCCTCGGCCACGCGACTCACGCGCACGCCGCGCCGTCGTCCCCACTCGTCGGCCTCGACCGGCTCCACCTCGAGGCCGAGGAAGGCCCGGCGCACCTCGCCGTACTGCAGGAGATCGTTCGCGATCTGGAGCGCCCGGTCGATCGGGATCGCGAAGCCGAGGCCTTCGCTACCGCCGCTGCGCGAGAGGATCGAGGCGTTGATCCCGATCACCTCGCCCAGCGCGTTCACCAGGGCGCCCCCGGAGTTCCCCGGATTGATCGCGGCGTCCGTCTGGATCATGCCGAAGTAGAAGCCTTCGTCGTCTGAGGTCGGCGCGATGTTGCGGTTCACCGCGGAGATGACGCCGCTCGTCACGGTCGGCTCGCTGTCGCCCACGTAGTTGCCCAGCGGGTTCCCGATCGCGATCGCCCACTCGCCGATCATGAGCCCGTCGGCGGTCCCCACGGGCGCGACCGGAAGGTCGTCGCCGTCGATGCGCAGCACGGCGATGTCCGCGACCGGGTCGGTCCCGATCAGCTCGGCCTCCGCGTCGCGCCCGCCGGGCAGCGTGACCTGAATGCGCGAGGCGCCCGAGATCACGTGGTCGTTCGTGATCACGATCCCGTCCTCGTTCACGATCACCCCGGAGCCGAAGCCGGCGCTCCGCTGCTGAGCTCCCGGCGGGAGGTACATCCGCTCCCACGGGGTGCGCGGGCGGATCTGGCGGGTGCGGATCACGTTGATGCTCACGACCGCCGGAGCGACCCGGGCGGTGGCGCGCACGATCGCCGTCGCCCGGCTCTCGTCCAACGACGGGCTCTGCGAGAGGGGGGCCTCGACGGCCTGCCGGTCCGCCACCTCGAGCCCGCCGCGCGCGTCGTCGGCGGAGGAAGATCCC
>JANQME010000045.1 GCA_028280205.1 Longimicrobiales bacterium | reverse complement strand
CGTGCTCACGCTGCGCGTAAACCTCCCGCCCGCCGTGTATCCCGACGGACCCGCCATGGCGCGGGGCGCCGAGGAGCTGGCCGACCGGCTCGCCGCCGTGTCCGGAGCGGAGTGGGCCCACGCGTGGGGGCCGGGGCGCCCCGGTCAGTCCTTCAACTTCCAGACGAGCATCCCCGACGGGATGGTCGTCGATCAGATCGGTGACGCTCCTCTGGCCCGTCGGCACCAGCTCGGCCCGGGCGGCCTCGAAGATCTCGGCATCGAGCTCCTGCAGGGGCGAGACTTCACCGAGTCCGATCGTCTCGGCAGCACGCACGTCGCGATCGTCAGCGAATCGATGGCGGAAGAGCTCTGGCCCGGCGAGGATCCGATCGGCCGACAGTACCACAACTTCCAGCCGCCGGGCGCGCCGATCCCCGAAGACCGCAACTGGACCGTGATCGGCGTGGTGGCCCAGGCGCAGCACGGAGGGCGGGTGACGCAGCCGGGTGCGATTTTCACGCCCCACGACTCGTACTTCCCGATCGCGCAGCGGCCGGAGCGCGCGTTCACCCTGCTCGTGAAGTTCGTCGGCGCACCGGACGCGGGACCCGTGCGGGAGGCCATCCGCGCCTACGATCCGAACATCCCGATCACGCAGGTGGCCACCATGGACGAGAACTTCGCTCAGGAGGAGGGGACCTCGCGCTTCGCGGCACAACTGATGGGCGGATTCGGGCTCGGCGCGCTTCTGCTCGCCGCGCTCGGCGTTTACGGCGTGATCGCGTTCACCGTGTCGCAGCGCACGCGCGAGATCGGTCTGCGTGCCGCTTTGGGCGCGGACAGCGGGCGGACGCTCCGCGTCGTGGTCCGGCGCGGGCTCACGCTCGCGGGTTCCGGTGTGCTCGTCGGGGTGCTCGCCGCCTCGGCCGTGATCCGGGGGCTGCGGGCGGTCGTGCCCAACGTCCCGCCGATGGACGTCACCGCGCTCGGGATCGCGTCGACCGCGCTCCTGCTGGTGGCCTTACTCGCGTGTCTCGTGCCCGCGGCGCGGGCTACGCGGGTGTCGCCGGTGGTGGCGTTGAAGGGGGAGTAGAGGGGGCCCTCCGCCAGCTCTCAGCCGACTCCCCTACCCTCGATACACCCGCTCGTTGTGCCACCTCAGCGCCTCCGGATGACGAGAGAAGCACTACTGGCCAAGATCCTGCGACTCCCTCCCGGCGAGAGAATCGAGCTCCTCGGGGAAGCGTGGGATGCGATCGCGGCCAGCCCGGATGATGTCCCGGTTCCGGATTGGCATCTCGAGGCTCTCCGTGCGCGCATTGCCGAGCCGGAGCCTCGGTATCTCACCTGGGAAGAGGTGCGGGATCGCCTGAAGGAACACGCGTAGGACGGCGCTCTGGTCCACGCCCTCCGCCGTTGCGCAGGCACCTACGCCCAGTCCGCCAGCGCCCGCATCGTCTCGAGCAGCCCGCTCGCGGCCTGCTTCCCGGGGAAACGATCGATTGGCGGAGTTCTCACGCCCTCGATCTGGAGTGTGCGTCCTCCCCGCTTCACGATGTCTCGGGCTTCGGACGCCAACAGGTGCACCTGGGGACCCGTGGTCGACTTCGCCCGATCTGCCCAGTCCGTCACCCATGCGAGGAACGAGAAGAGGCTTGCCCAGTGCGTCCAGACCGGCACCGAGGTGGGCGCGCCTGCGACCGGCGCTGAGCTGGTGAGCTCGAGCAGCTCGGCCCAGGGACCTAGCGGTGCGGTGAATTCCGCGGGACGCCCGTCGGTCTCACGCAGCAAGCGGGCCGAGCTCATGTCCGAGGCGGCGTTGCGCACCGATGACTTCGTGTAGTGGATGGCCGTCGCGATCTGAGACACGCTGGAAGGCTGGCCCTGCATGCCGAGCAGGTACACAAGCACGTCGGCCTTCGCCCCGACCCCGAACCCGGCCCGGAGGCGAGGCCAGAGTGCAGCCGGGGCCAACAGGTCTAGCTCACGGCTCGGCCGGTCCTTCCGGACCCAGGCGAGTACCTCCGCGCGAGTGTATCGCTTCCACCGGCGATCGCCTGCCTCGCTTGCCATCGTGGCGAAGGCTCCGAGATCTCCGCATGGCGGAGGCGGCCGAGGCGGTCGGCATCGAGCGCTACGACCTCTCCTGAGGGCAGGGGGGCGGGGCGGACCCGACCGAGTTGCTCGGTCCTATTGCTTGCCCGACCGACCTCACTCCGACCGCAGTGAATCCGCCGGATCCACGAGCGTGGCACGGCCGGCGGGGGCTGAGCACGCCACGAGCGCGACGAGTCCGAGCAGCGCCGCCATCGCCACGATCGTCACGGGATCGGTGGGCTCGACACCGAAGAGGAACGGCTGTACGAGGTGCCGCATCCCGAACGCGCCGAGGACGCCGAGCGCCAGCCCCGCACCCGTCAGGCGGGCGCCGCGTCGGAGGACGAGTCGGAAGACCCGAGCCCGTCCGGCGCCGAACGCGAGTCGGATGCCGTACTCGCGTGTCCGCTGGCCGACGGCATAGGCGATCACCCCGTAGAGGCCGATCGCCGCGAGTCCGAGAGCGAGCGCGGCGAAGACGCCCACCAGCGCCAGGACGAATCGCGTCCGGGCGGACTGGTCGTCGACGTATTCGCTCATGAGGCGGATGTCGATGACCGGGGCTTCGCCTTCCACCTGGGCGACGGCCGCCCGCACCTCGTCGACGAGCGCGAGCGGGTCGCCGTCCACGCGCATCGCCATCGTCATGGCGGAGTACGCGTACACGGTGCCCAGGCGGTAGACCGTGAGTGGGTTCGGCTCCCGCAGCGAGTGCGTGCGCACGTTCTCGACGACTCCCACCACCTCGCCCCAGATCGGCCCGGACCACCAGCCGATCTCGATCCGCCGCCCGATCGCGCTCTCGCCCGGCCACAGCGTCTCGGCCATCGCCTGATCGATGACGAGCTTGTCCCCGATCTCCTCGGGCAGGAAGGTGCGCCCTTCGAGCAAGTCGATCCCCACGGTCTCGAAGTACTCGGGGGTGACGAGCTGGCTGCTCGCCAGATCACCTTCCTCGGCGCCGGTCGTGCCCTCGACGGCGTACGTGCTCGAGCTCTGCTCGCCGGAGAGCGGCGCCGGGAAGATGGCGCCCACGCTGCGCACGCCCGGGAGCTGAGCGAGCACCCGGGTCAGCTCGTCGTAGTACGGCTTGCGGACGAAGTTGTGCTCGGGGCGTCCTTTGTAGCCCTCGGGCGGATCCTGCTGGAAGGCCGAGGCGGGGAGGGGGGCGCGGAACGTGAGCACGCCCGCGGTCGCGAAGCCGGGATCGGTGTCGAGCAGAGCTACGAAGCTGCGCACCAGGAGCCCACCTCCGGTCAGGAGGATCAGCGAGAGCGCGAGCTCCGCGACGATGAGCGACGACGAGAGCGCGTGCCCCCGCCGAGTGGGGCCGGAGCGGCCCGCGTCCCGGATCGCCAGAACGACGTCGCGTCGGGTCGCAAGCCACGCCGGGGCCACGCTGAACACCACGGTGACCGCACCGGTCACGACGGCGACGAAGCCGAGGACGCGGAAGTCGAGCGCGATGTCTGCGAGCCGGGGCACGCTGTCGGGCTCCAGCGCCAGCACGGCGTCGACGCCGACGGTGGCGAGTGCCAGGCCGAGGAAGGACCCCGCCGCGGCGAGCAGCAACCCCTCGCTGAGGAGTCCGTGCACGATCCGGACGTGACTGGCACCGAGTGCCGTACGGACGGCGATCTCGCTCCTGCGCCGCTGCGCCCGTACGAGCATGAGGTTCGCCACGTTGGCGCACGCGATGAGCAGAACTATGCCGGCCGCGGCGAAGAGGGCGACGAGGGCAGGGCGCACGTCACGCACGATCTCGTCGAGCAGCGGGGCCACCTGGATACGAGCCTCTCGTTCCGCACGGCGAGGCAGAAGCTCGCGCTGGAGCTCCGCGATGGCGTCCATCTGCTCCTGGAGCTGGGCGCGCGTCGCACCCGGACGGAGCCGACCCACGACGTTCATCCAGTGCGCCGTGCGGTCGCCCGAGTCCCGGCCCCAGCCCTGCGCCGGGATGGGGGTCCACAGCGCGGGGCTCTCGGGTACACCGAAGCTCGACGGCACCACGAGTCGAAAACCCTCGGGCAGCACGCCGATGACACGCTTCGACACACCGGCGAAGCGGAGGACGGTGCCGAGCGCGTCGGCTCGCGAACCGAGCTCGTCGCGCCAGTAGGCGTGGCTGACGATCACCACGTCGTGGTCGTCTTCGGCCACGATGTCACGCCCGGGGCTGGGCTCGACGCCGAGCATGGAGAAGAAGCCCGGGGTCACGAGCGCGACCTCGACGCGGCGGGGCTGGCCGCTCTCGAGGATCGTCTGCGGGAAGGTGCTCACGCTGCCGACGTCCGTGAGCAGGTCGGCCTGCTCGCGGTAGTCGTCGAGGTCACCCGGGGACTGTCGTGCTCGGGTGACGTCCAAAGCGGGGTACTCGTTGTAGACGACCACGAGCTGGTCGGGGTCGGGATACGGAAGGGGCGTGAGGACGACGCCGTTGACCACGCTGTACACCGCGGTCAGGGCCCCGACGCCCAGGGAGAGTGTCGCCACCGCGGCCAGGACGAATCCCGGAGTCCGTCGAAAGCCGCGCACTGCGCCCGTGAGGTCGGCGACGACCCCGTCCAGCCAGATCCTCGTACCCATCATCCACCCCTCCCTGTCGAATCGTCGCATCTCCGCCGCGTTCCTGAGCCCGATGTCGAGGGCGGCGCGGACGAAGAGTCGGAACACGGCTCCTCGACCCGAGCGTCGGGTTTCGGCCAGCTGCTCGGCGAAGACCGCCTCCATCTCCGCTCCGTGTCGCGCACGGAAGTCGGTCGGCAGGAGCCGGAGCAGGAGCCGATAGAGCCGCATCGCTCAGGCCGGCCGCAGCACCGACCGTGCCCTCGTCACCACGGCCTCGAGGCGAGCCGTCTCGCCCTCGAGCGCCGAGCGCCCCTCCGGGGTCAGCGCGTAGAAGCGCCACCGTTGCTGGCTGGCGTGCTCCGGCGGAGGATCGACCTCTTCGATCCACCCCGCCGCGGTCAGCTCGTCCAGCGAGCCGTAGAGCATGGCGGGATACAGCACGACCGCGCCGTCGCTCTCGGACGAGACGCGGCGCCGGATCTCCGCGCCGTGACTCGGCCCTCCGGCCAACGCCAGCAGGATGTGGTAGCGAATCGGTTTCACACGCCTCTCCCTTATGATATGAAATCATACTATTAAGACATAGTCACGAGCAAGCCTTGCCGATATTATAATCACCAATTACATAATCATCCGTGACGATATTCGGGGCGTCGGGACAGGACGGTGCGGGATGGGACAGGAGACGATCGGCGAGTTCGAGCACCTCGTGCTTCTCACGATTCTGCGCCTCGGTGACGCCGCGTACGGCGCCTCGATCTACGAGGAGCTGACCGCGCATACGGACCGGCCGATCCTCCGGCCGGCGGTCTACAACGCGTTGCGTCGTCTGGAGGCCAAGGAGCTGATCCGTTCCGAGCTCGGGGACCCGACGCCGGAACGCGGCGGGCGGGCCAAGCGGTTCGTCCGCCTGACGGACGGAGGCTTGACGGTGCTGCACGACTCGCGCCGCACCCTCCTGTCCCTGTGGGACGGCGTGGCCGCCGCGATCGACGAAGCGAAGTAGCGTGAGCACGTCGCGTCGTCCCGAGCCACCGCGGCTCGCGGTGTGGCTCGCGTCGCTCCTCCTCCCGCGCTGGGAGCGCGAGGAGATCCTCGGCGACCTGCACGAGGCGTTTACGCTGCGCACCGACCGATCACGTGGGCGTGCGCGACTCTGGTACTGGGGTCAGGTGGCCCTCTTCGCGGCGGAGGGCGTGGTGGATCGCGTCCGCGACCCGGTCGGGGAGCGGCGGCGTTGGTTGAGGGAGTCGGTCGGGCGAGACCCCATACGGCGGGGTCGTGACGAACGGGGATGGGAGGTGACGACGATGGCCGCAGGACTCGTGCAGGCAGCGCGCAGGCTCTCGAAGGACTGGAGATTCTCGGCATCGATGACGCTGATCCTCGGCACCGGGATCGGGGCCGGGCTGGTGGGGTGGTCGGTGCTCGACCGCGTGCTCATGCAGCCCCTTCCGTACGAGGACGCGGATCGACTCGGGCTCGTCCGGGTCGATCTGGGTCAGATCCTGAACCACCCCGGCCTCGCCATGGCGGAAGTGGCGGACCTGCGGGCGCTCGACGGGGCGTTCGTCGGTGCCGAGGCCGCGCGAGCCGAGTTCACCGCGACGCTCGAGGGTGATGAGGGCTATGAGCCTGTCCTCGCCTCCGGCTTCTCCGCGGGGATGCTCGACCTCCTCGGCGTCAGCCCGATGCTGGGCCGGGGCTTCACGGAGGCCGATGCCGAGGGCGACGGATCGGGCGTGTTGGTCAGCCACCGCTTCTGGCTCAGCCACCTGGGGGGTGATCCGGAGACGGTGGGCCGGACGCTCACCCTGAACGGTCAGTCACGCGTCGTGCTGGGTGTGCTTCCCGAGGACTTCGCCCTGCACGTCGGCGAGGGAGGCAACGTCTCGACCGACGTGCAGATCTGGTTCGCTCAGCGGATCGACCCGACGGCGCGCAACTTCTGGGGCTACCGCACGATCGTGCGCCTCGAGGACGGGCGGACGTTCGAGCAGGTCAACGAGGCGCTCGAAGGACTCGCGGCTCGGCTCCTGAACGAGGACCCGGACGCCTACGGCGACGCGGAGCTGCGCTTCGTCGTCCACGACCTGCACGCCGACCTCACCGCGGGCGTGCGTCCGGCGATCAATGCGGCGCTCGCCGGAATCGCGCTCCTTCTCCTCGTCGCCTTCGCGAACTCCGCGTCTCTGATGCTCGGGCGGCAGCGTGCGCGGGAGATGGACCTCGCCGTGCGAAGCGCGCTCGGCGCGGGCAGGGGTCGACTCGTCGGCACCGTGCTGGGCGAAGGGCTCGTGCTGTCCATTGCGGCCGGGCTTCTCGGCAGCGGGCTCTCCTGGTGGGGGGTCGTGGCGCTTCGGGCCCTCGATCCGCCGGGCGTACCGCGATGGTCGGACCTGGGCGTGGACTGGTCGTTCCTCGTGGCTGCGCTCGCCTTGGCTGCGGTCGGCTTCGCCGCCAGCGGCTTCTACCCCGCGTGGAAGGCGTCGGGAGGGAGCGGATGGAAGCTCATCCGCGGGGAGACGTCGACCCGCGGGGCGTCGGCGGCCGCCATGCGCGGAGCGCTCGTCGGGGTCCAGCTCGCGCTCGCAGTGGTGCTGATCTTCGGGGCGCTCGTGCTCGGCCGGAGCAAGTCGG
>JANQME010000036.1 GCA_028280205.1 Longimicrobiales bacterium | reverse complement strand
CGCCACCGGGAACCACGATCCCGGCACCTCCGACGTCGGTCCGCGCCGCATCGAGTGGCCCGCGTGCGTACGGGTCGCCCCGGATTCGACGCCCCGCCGCATCCTGGTACACGCGCACGGGGGAGAGCCCGTCGGTCGCGTGACCGCGATCGGCCATGCGACCGGGCGGGTCGGCGAGGATCTCTCGCGACTCCTGCCCCGGCCATCGGGTGAGCTGCCCGAGGTGGCGCTCCTGCACACACAGGTCCACGCCTCGCTGGGAGCCGACGACCACCACCCGTACGCCCCTTCCGACCTCACCTGGCTCCAGCACGCCGGCTACGACTACTGGGCGCTCGGCCACGTACACGTCCGTCAGGAGCTCTCGGAGGACCCTCCGATCTGGTACGCGGGCAGCATCCAGGGGAAGAGCCACACGGACCAGGGGGTGCGAGGCGGCCTCCTCGTGGACCTCACCGACCGGTCGGCTCCCGCGATCGCCTTTCGTCCGCTCGGCCTCGTGCGCTGGGAGACGGTGGAGGTGACCCGCCTGGACGACCTCTCCACACTCGACGAGCTGGAGCGTCACGTCCTGGCGGTCTGGCGAGCCACTCGCGAAGGCGACCCGGGCACGACGGCGACGACGTGGATGGTGCGTGTCGTGCTGAGCGGAGCGTGCCCGTTGTGGAGCGAGCTGCGGGACGCAGAAGACCGAGACATGCTCGGCGCCGAGCTCGCCCGCATGTTGGGGGCGCTCGACGTGACCGTGGTCGCCGACGCCGTACACCCCGTCATCCCGATCGAGGAGCACCGCCAGCGTACGGACGTCCTCGGCGAGGCGCTCGGTCTCGTGGATGCGCTGCGCCGCGACCGAACGGTCCTCGACCACCTCGATCCGGGCGATCTGGCCGGGCTCGGCTCCTCCGACCCGACGGCCGCGCGCGCCTACGTCCGTCGGCTCCTCCAGGATGCGGACGGGGAGATCGCCGCCGCGCTGCTGGAGGATGGGGCCTCGTGAGGATCGAGCGGCTCACCGTCGAGGCGTTCGGCCGGCTGACCGACTTCGACACCGGCCCGGAGCCCCTGGGGCCCCTGGTGGTCGTGGTAGGGCCGAACGAGGCGGGCAAGTCCACCCTCTTCACCTTCCTGACCACCGCGCTCTACGGCTTTCACCCGGCGTCTCGCGAGAGCAATCCGCACGTCCCCTGGGGAACGGAGGAAGCGGGCGGTGAGGTCCGCGTGCGACTCGCCGACGACGGCTGCGCCCGTGTGGAGCGGCAACTCCGCTCGTCGCCCAAGGCGAAGCTGAGCCTCGGCTCGACGACCCGGACGCTGCGCAACCAGCCCGTGCCGTGGGTGGAACACGTGCCCCGAGCCGTCTTCCGGCAGGTCTTCGCGATCACCCTCTCCGAGCTGGCCGGCCTCGACGAAGAGACGTGGGCGCGCATCCAGGACCGCGTCCTCGGGTCCATGGGCGCCACCGACCTCCGGCCCGCGCGGGCGGTGGCCGAACGGCTGGAGCGGGAGGCGGGAGAGCTCTGGCGCCCGAACCGTCGCGGGAACCAGCGCATCCGCGAACTCCAGGACGAGATCCGGCGTCTGCGCGGCGCCCGGCTCGAGGCCCTCGAACGCGACCGGGTCGTTCGACAGCGCGTCAAAGAGCTCGCGGGAGTGCGTCACACGTTGCGCGAGCTGCGCGAGGAGCGCACCGCCGAAGAGGTGGTGCTGGAGCGGGTGCAGGGGCTTCTCCCCGTGAAGCGTCAACTCGAGCGGATCGGAGACCTCCGACGCGCCGGCGGACCCCGCGAACCGCTCACCGCGCTCCCCGACGACCTGAGGGAAGCGTTCGAGCAGCTCGGTGACGAGGGCGCCCGACTCGACGCGGAGCGGGCTCGTTTGGAGACCGACCGGGCGGAACCGCTGCACGCGCTCGAACGCTGGGA
>JANQME010000035.1 GCA_028280205.1 Longimicrobiales bacterium | reverse complement strand
GCCCGTGGCGGGTGGAGCGGGCCGGAGCGGAGCGAGGTGCGCACCGAGGTGGATCTGCGCGGGCTGCGGGTCGACGAGATGCGGCTCGAGCTCGAACGTGCGCTCGACGCGGCGGTCCTCGAGGACCTCGGCCGGCTGCGCATCATCCACGGGAAGGGCACGGGCGCGCTGCGCCGGCGGGTCGACGAGATCCTCTCCGCCGACGGGCGCGTTCGGGAGCACCGCATGGGCGGTCCGGGCGAGGGTGGGACCGGCGTGACCGTGGCCCTGCTCGGGAGCCCGTCGTGATCCCGGAAGACGTCATCGCCGAGATCCGGGCGCGCGCCGACATCGTCGAGATCGTGGGGGAGTCCGTTCCGCTCAAGAAGGCCGGACGCGAGTTCAAGGCCAACTGTCCGTTCCATGAAGAGCGTACGCCCAGCTTCTACGTCGTCCCCGACAAGGGCTTCTTCAAGTGCTTCGGGTGCGGCCGCTCGGGCAGTGTCTTCGACTTCGTCATGGAGCGGCACGGGATGGACTTCCCCGAGGCCGTGAAGCACGTGGCGGCGCGGGCGGGCGTCGAGGTCCGGGAAACGGGGGGGCGGCGACCCGAGGACGATCCCCACCGCGCGCTGCGCGAGATGATGGCCTTCGCGCAGAGCTGGTTCCGCGGCAACCTCGTCGACGAGGAGATCGGTGCGACGGCCCGCGCGTACCTGGAGGGCCGAGGGATCGGAGCGGAGACCGCCGAGCGCTTCGGGCTCGGGTGGGCCCCGGACGAGTGGCGCGCCTTCCGCGAGGCGGCGCTCAAGCACGACTTCGAGGAGGACGACATGCTCCTCCTCGGGCTGCTCAAGGAGAGCGAGAAGAGCCGCGAGCCGTACGACGGCTTCCGTGGCCGCGTGATCTTCCCCATCGAGGGGACGAGCGGGAAGGTCGTCGCGTTCGGCGGTCGGATCCTGGACGCGGAGGGACCCAAGTACATCAACTCCCCCGAGACGCCGATCTACCACAAGGGACGGAACCTGTACGGCCTCTCGTGGGCGAAGAACCAGATCCGCCGCGCAGAGGCCGCCCTGGTCGTCGAGGGGTACATGGACGTCGTCTCGCTCGCCGCCGCCGGCTTCGAGCATGCGATCGCGCCGCTGGGAACCGCCTTCACGGCCGAGCAGGCCCAGCTCCTCTCGCGCTACTGCAGTCGCGCCTACCTCCTGTTCGACTCCGACGCGGCCGGGCTGAAGGCCACCTTCCGAGTCGCCGACGCGCTTTTGCAGGCGGGGGTGCGGCCGTCGGTGGTCACGCTGCCCGACGGGGAAGACCCCGACACGCTCGTGCGTAGCGAGGGACCCGACGCGCTGCGGGCGCTCCTCGACGACGCGGTGGACGTCCTGGAACGGAAGATCCAGATCCTCCAGGAGCGGGAGTACTTCTCCTCGATCGAGCGGAAGCGCGCGGCGGTGGACCGGCTGCTGCCCACCCTGCGCGCTGCGGTCGACCCCACACTCAGGGACCTCTACGTGGACCGAACGGCGGAGGTCACCGGCGTGCGCCGCGAGACGCTCGAGGCGGAGCTGGAGCGCTCCCGGGAACGGGACGGAGGAAGCCGGGGGTCCGTGCCGCCGACCGCCCCGCCTCGCGCCTACTCTCCCGGCCTGCGCCGGATGGGTGCCGAGCGATCCCTTCTGAAGGTGCTGGCGCGGGGCGTGGACTGGGTGGAGCGTGCGGCCGAGCTCGTCGCACCCGAGGACTTTGACGATCCACACTACCGGGCCATCTTTCGTGCGCTTCTCGACGATCCGGAGCTCCGTGCTCCGCCGGCGTCGATGGATCGCGTCACCGCGAAGCGGTTCGACGAGCTCCTGACCGACCCGGACGAGCTCGCGCACGGCCTCGACATCTTCACGAAGTCGGTCACCCGGATCCGAGTCCTGGCGCTGTCCCGGCGCCTTCAGGAGGTTCAGCGCAGCATCGAAGCCGCGCAGGACGAGGATGAGAAGCTTCGGCTCGTGCGCATGAAGTCGGCGCTCGCGGCCGAGCTGAGGGAGCTGGACCCCACGTACTGGGCATCGGCGACACGAAGTCCGGTCGAACGAACCCCGAACGAACCGAATCGATGACGCAGCAGCGCACGGCTCTCAAGGAGCTCCAGAAACTCGACATCCGAATCCGGGAAGCGCGCAAGCGCATCGTGGACTTCGACCCGCTCTTCGAGGAGGTCGAGGAGCCCGCGCTCATCCTGGAGAGCGAGCTGGGGACGACCCGCACACGGCTCAAGGAGATGAAGCTCGAGGAGCGGCGTGTGCTGCTCTCCTCCGAGGAGCGCGAGGAGCGGCTCAAGAAGCTGGAGGAGCGGCTCGGCTCGGTGCGGAATCTGCGAGAGGAGGCGGCGGTCAGCGCCGAGCTGGACATGGTCCGGCGGGCGCTTCAAGGCGACGAGCAGGAGACGCTCTCGCTCCTCGACCAGATCCGGAAGAGCGAGGAGCGGCTCGCGGAGCTCGAGAGCGCGTTCGCCGAGGCGTCCGATCTCGTGGAGCCCAAGCGCGAAGAGCTCATCGCGCAGCGCGAGGAGGTGAAGGCCGAGCTCGAGCGACTCGAGCGGGAACGGTCCGCGTTCGCGGACGGAATGGACCCCGAGGAGCTTCGCGTCTACGACGCGATCCGCGGCCAGGCGGGCCGTACGGCCGTCGCGGAGCTGACCGAGGACGGGGCATGCGGCCACTGCTTCGGCATGGTCCCCCTGCAGCATCAGAACGAGATCCGCCACGGCGAGCGCCTCATCCGGTGCGAGGAGTGCGGCGTGATCCTGGCCGCCCCGGAGCCGGAGCGTGCGGACGCCGACGGGGCCGCGGATGGGGCCGCGGATGATGCCGGCGGCGAGGGTTCGGACTCCGACGAGGAGTCGTCCGACGGCGAGGGTGCGCCGGAAGGCGCGATCGTGGGCACCGAAGACGCGGGCGGAGGCGACGAGGAGGAGTGACCGCGCCGGAGGCGCCGCCGCGGCCGAACCTCCGTCCGCCCGCCCCCCGCTGGAGCGGCCCGCCCGAGATCGCGGACGCGGATGTCGACCGACTCGTCGGAGAGCTCGGACTTCCACCTCCCGTCTGCACCGTCCTGGCGGCGCGTGGCTTCGTCGAGCCCGAGGAGGCCAAGCGGTTCCTCCGCCCGAAGCTGGATCAGCTCGCCGACCCCGAGGCGTTGCCCGACGCCGTGCGCGCCGCCGACCGGATCGTGCGGGCGCTCCGCGAAGGCGAGACGATCCTCGTGCACGGCGACTACGACGTCGACGGGATCTGTGCCACCGCACTGCTCACCCGATGGTTGACGGCCCTCGGCGGCCGGGTGGTCCCGTTCGTCCCCCATCGCCTGCGCGACGGATACGACTTCACGGCCTCGGGCCTGGAGGCGGCGCGGGGCGCGGGTGCGGAGCTCGTCATCACCGTGGACTGCGGAACCGTGGCACACGAAACCGTCGCGGCCGCCCGTGCGGACGGGATCGACGTGGTCGTCACCGACCACCACACGATTCCGGACGGGCTGCCCCCCGCACACGCGGTGGTGAACCCTCAGCGTACCGACGGGTCATGGCCCGGCAAGGAGCTGTGCGGGGCGGGGCTGGCGTGGAAGCTGGCGAGCCTGGTGGGTGCGCGCCTCGGGGCCGACCCGGCCGGACCCGAGGCGCTTCTCGACCTGGTCGCGCTCGCCACGGTCGCGGATCTCGTGCCCCTCGTCGGCGAGAACCGTGTCCTCGTCCACCTCGGCCTGCGCCGCATGGCCGCCGCCCCGTGCCTCGGTGTGCGCGCGCTTCTCGCCGCGGCGGCGATCGACGCCGCCTCGATCGGCTCCGGCACGCTGGGCTTCCAGCTCGCCCCCCGGATCAACGCGGCGGGCCGGCTCGGCGAGTCCGCCGATGCGCTTCGCCTCCTGCTGACCGACGACGCGGCCGAGGCCCGGGTGCTCGCCGAACGACTCGACGGGCTGAACCGTCGCAGGAGGGAGGAGGACGTGCGGACGCTGGACGAGGCGCTCGAGGCGCTGTCCCGCTCCTTCGACCCCGAGCGGGACCGGGGCGTCGTGCTCGACGCGGAGGGCTGGCACCCCGGCGTCATCGGGATCGTGGCCTCGCGGGTCGTCGATCGCATCCACCGACCGGTGGTCCTCTTCGCGCGGGACGGAGCGCGCGCGCGGGGCAGCGCCCGCTCGGTGCCCGGCTTCCATCTGTACGAGGCGATCGCGGCGTGCAGCGAGCACCTCGAACGCTTCGGAGGGCACCGTCAGGCCGCGGGGATGGACGCGAAGACCGACGCGATCGCCGCCTTCCGCAAGGCGTTCGACCGGGAGGCGCGCGACCGCCTCCCCCCCGAGCTGCTCCGGCCGGAGCGTCGATGGGACGCGGATCTCGCACTCGCCGACGCCGACGTACAGCTCGCCCACTGGCTGGGCTACTTCGGTCCGCACGGCATCGGCAACCCCGGACCCGTCTTCCGGGCCCGCTCGGTCGAGCTGACCGGGGCGCGGGAAGTCGGCCACGGCCACCTGAAGGCACGTCTCAGCGCCGAGGGCATGGTCCTCGATGCGATCGGCTTCCGCTTCCTGGATCGCTTCACGCCGGAGGTCAAG
>JANQME010000028.1 GCA_028280205.1 Longimicrobiales bacterium | reverse complement strand
CGACTTGTGTGGTGCTCACACACGAAGGCTGCTCCCCCGGAGACCCGACTTTCTCCGCGACGAAGCTACCGAGGCGTCGGCCCGATCGCGACCCGGGGGGGAGGAACCGCTCCCGGCAGGGCCCCGGACCGGCAGAGGGGGGACGTGCGCACCGACGGTGCTCGCCTCAGATTGTCGGCGAGTTTCGACGGTCCCGCCGAGCGCGGAAACGTGCCGTGCGTCAGCGGTCGTTCACGACCCCAGGAGGAGCCTCACATGCGCACTCCCTTCCTATCCGTCCTGCCCGTGCTCGCCGCCGTCGCGGTGTTGTGCCTTCCGGTGCCCGCCGAGGTGTCGGCGCAGGCGCTGTCCGATCCCGAGCTCCAGGAGTGGGACGTACCCTACCCGGAGTCCCGTCCCCGTGACCCGATGGTGGCGCCGGACGGCCGCGTCTGGTTCTGCGGGCAGGCCGGTGCGTACATCGCCGTGCTCGACCCGGAGACCGGTGAGTTCACGAAGTACGACACCGGTGGCGTGCGGCCCCACAACCTGATCATCGATCCGGCGGGCATGGTCTGGTACGCGGGCAACGCGGCCAACGCCGGGGCCGTCGCGATGCACATCGGCAAGCTCGACCCCGAGACCGGTGAGATCGAGAAGTTCATGATGCCCGACGAGCGGGCCGCGGATCCGCACACCCTGATCTTCGACTCGCAGGGCGACATCTGGTTCACCGTTCAGGGTGGCAACTTCATCGGGAAGCTCTGGACCGACAGCGGTGAGATCCGTCTGGTGGCATCGATGCAGGCCGAGGCGAGCCGCCGCGGAAACTCGAGCCGCCCCTACGGCATCGTGATGGACTCGGAGGACCGGCCGTGGATCGCGCTCTTCAACACGAACCACATCGGCACCGTGAACCCGGAGACGTTCGAGCTGGAGACGTTCGAGCTTCCGGAGAACGCGCGACCGCGTCGAATCGCCATCACCTCGGACGACGTTCTCTGGTACGGCGACTGGGTGCGCGGCACGCTCGGGCGGCTCGATCCGGAATCCGGTGACGTGCGGGAGTTCTCGCTGCCGGGCGGCGAGGACTCGCGGCCGTACGGAATGCTGGCCGACGATTCGGACCGGATCTGGCTGGTCGAGACCGGCCCGGAGCCGAACAACTTCGTCGGCTTCGACCCGTACACCGAAGAGGTCTTCAGCCAGGTGCAGCCGGAGAGCGGCGCCGGCTCGATCCGCCACATGTACTTCGACCCGAACACGAACGAAGTGTGGTTCGGCACCGACGCGAATACGGTGGGCGTCGCGAAGCTGCCCCCGCGGAGACGCGCCGTCAGCGAGTGAAGCACACCCCGGTCGCCGCAGCCGTTGCGCTCGCCCCCGCGGGCGCGGCGGCCGCACCGGCTCCGCCCCAGCTCCGCAATCCCCCGCTCGGCTACACTGGCGGCTTCGAGGAGCCGACATGCGTCCAGTGCCACATCGGCAACGACGTGAACGCCTTCGGCGGGACGGTCCGCGTGGAGGGGTTGCCGGATCGGTACGTGCCCGGCGAGCGATACGCGCTCACGGTTGCGCTGCGGGCGGAGGAGACGACGGTCGCGGGCTTTCAACTGGCGGCTCGCTACGCGCACGGTCCGAACGAAGGGCTCGGTGCCGGGTCGCTGGACGCCATCCGGGGCATCTCGCTCGTGTCCGACACCCTCGGGGTGACGTACGCACACCACGCCGAGTCCGGCGCGGTGGCGCCGAACCGGAGCGGAGCGATCTGGAGCCTCTTCTGGACCGCTCCGGAAGACGCCACACCGGTCGTCCTCCACGTGGCCGCCAACTCCGGCAACGGGGATGAGTCACCGCTGGGGGACCTGGTCTTCACGCACGCCGTCGTCGTCGAGCCCGACTCCTGAGCTCCGATCTGAGCCCCGGCCGCGCGGCGGCCTCCGCAGCGCGCGCACGGCGCTGATGACGCTGCGCGCGCTCGACGCTGCACGGCCGCTCCGTTGACCCGATCCCCGCTGCGCGTCCCGCACCCGCTCGCGCTCCTGACCGGGTGCGTCCTCCTGGCCGCGGCCGCCTCGTGGCTCCTCCCGGCGGGTCAGTTCGAGCGCCGGTTCGACGAGGCGACGGGACGCACGCTCGTCGTGCCGGGTACGTACCAGGCGGTCGAGCCGGCTCCGGTGAACCTCTTCGAGGCGATGGTCGCGCTGCCCAAGGGCATGGCCGACGCGAGCGCCGTGATCTTCCTGGTCTTCCTGATCGGCGGCGCGCTCACCGTCGTCGACGAGTCCGGCGCGCTGCGCAGGGCGATGCCCGCCCTCGTGCGGGCGATGCGCGGCCGGGACCTGCTCATCGTGCCCGTCGTCTCGCTCTTCTTCGCGATGGGCGGCGTCGTGCAGAACATGCAGGAGGAGATCATCCCGCTTATCCCCGTCCTGCTGCTCCTCGTCGGGCGCCTCGGCTTCACCCCGACGGTCGCCGTCGCGATGAGCGCCGGCTCGGCCTTCGTGGGCTCCGCGTTCAGCCCCATCAACCCGTTCCAGGTCCAGATCGCGCAGCGCGCGGCCGAGGTCGAGCCCCTCTCGGGGAGTCTCTTCCGCATCGTCTTCCTCATCGCAGCGCTCGTCGTGTGGATCGGCGCGACCATGCGCTACGCCGCCACCACGCGCACCGCGGCGCAGGGTGCGGCCCTCGAGGTCGGCGAGTCGGCGATGACGCCTCGGGACGGGGTCATCCTGACGCTGCTCGGTTCGACCTTCGCCGTCATGGTCGTGGGGCTGCGCTTCTGGGCGTGGGACTTCGACCAGATGTCGGCCGCCTTCTTCATCATGGGCGTGATCGTCGGCCTCGTCGCCCGCATGGGCGTGGGGGGTACGGCCGAGGCGTACGTGAAGGGCTTTCGGGAGATGGCGTACGCGGCCCTCCTCATCGGCTTCGCGCGCGCGATCTCGACCGTGCTCGAAGAGGGTCTGGTCATCGACACGATCGTGAGCGGGCTGTTCGCGCCGCTCGAAGACCTGCCGCGCGTCGCGTCGGCGCTGGGCATGATCGTCGGGCAGGCGCTCCTGCACGTTCCGGTGCCGAGCGTGAGCGGCCAGGCGGTCCTGACCATGCCGGTCCTCGTGCCGCTCGCCGACCTCCTCGGCCTGTCACGACAGGTGATCGTCCTCGCGTACCAATATGGCGCCGGCCTGTGCGACATCGTCACGCCCACGAACGGGGCCCTCCTGGCGATCCTCGCGGCGGCCGGCGTCCGCTACGACCAGTGGATGAGGTTCGCGGCACCCCTCTACCTCGTGCTCGTCCTCCTGGGAGCGGTCTCCGTCGCCGCCGCGATCGCGGTGGGTCTGCAGTGAGCCGCATCCGGGTCGTCGCCGCGGTGATCGAGCGGGACGGCCGCTACCTCCTGGGTCGTCGCCCGGTCGACAAGCGTCACGGCGGTCTGTGGGAGTTCCCCGGCGGGAAGCTGGACGACGGAGAGTCGGTCGAGGACGCCGTGGCCCGCGAGCTGCGCGAGGAGCTGGGGCTGGGCGTGCGACGCGTCGGTCGCCACCTGCGCTCGTTCGAGGACGACGGCTCCCCGTTCGTCATCGAGTTCCACGTGGTCGAGGTGCTCGGGGAGCCGGTGGCGCACGAGCACGAGTCGCTCGGCTGGTTCACACCCGCCGAGCTGACAGAGATGTCGCTCGCGCCGGCAGACCGGGCGTTCGTCGTCGGGCTCGCGGACTCTCCCGCAGATTGACGGCCTCGGTCGACCGCAGGGGTGCACCTGAGTTTCATCGCATTCGCCCGACCGAATCTGGGACCGCATTCTGGGACACGGTGCGGCGTTCGTGGATAGCAGCCTGAAGGCGCTGTCGTTCGGGTTTCGGCGCCTCCATCGAGAGTCGACGGACCGCATACCTTTTCAGGTTGGGGCTAGCGCCATGGTGCATTTAGGTCGATCGAGGCAAGTCGCAACACTCGCCATCGTTATGGGAGCCCTGTCTCCTCGAGGTGTAATCGCTCAGACCGTCTGCGAAGCGCCTTGGACGCTGACCGAGACCGCTCGTATCGGCTCGGTAGACGGCGACGACGCGCTCGGTCCGATTCTCGATGTCGCGGTTGGACCCCGCGGACTCCTGTACGTCGCACAGTCCTTCGTTCCCGCAGTATCCGTCTTCACTCCGATGGGCCGTTTCGTCCGCACGATCGGCCGGGCAGGTCAGGGACCGGGCGAGTTCGATGTGTCGGCCATCCGAGTGGGCTGGAAGGCGGACACTCTGTGGGTCACCGACACGCGTTCGGTCCACTTGTTCGGGCCAGACGACCGGGTACTACGCCAGCTTCGGTTCAGTGCCCGGGTGCCCGACGAAGGCTCACGACTACTTCCAGTTGTCCCGCTGCCGGACGGCACGGTCCTTCCGCGTCGCGTCCTGTCGGGCGACATCCCGCGCTACTTTCGAGCGGAACGGTTGGCGGTGCGGCGCCTATCGGAGAGCGGAGCGGTCCTGGATACGATCGCCGTGCTTCGCCAGCGCCTCCATGTGGACCTCGTTGAGAACGGCTACGTACTCCATCCGCTCGAAGACGGCTTCGGCAGCGCGCTGCCCTACGCAGTCACGCCCGATGGCTCCGCCATCGTGACCGTCGGGGGAGCACAGCGAAGCCGCGCGGGAGCGTCCTTCCAACTCGTGAAAATCTCGGTTACAGGAGACACCCTGCTGGACCGAGCCATCCCATACGAGCCCAGACGCGTCTCCCGATCCGACCGGGCCTGGCTGACGGAAGCCTTCGGCAACCTCATCGCGGGCGACTACGACTCGGGCCCTCACACGATGCGCCCTGCCGAGGCTACGAAAGAGCGTCGACGACGCGACGCGCGCGAGGCGATCACGTTCCCCGACTACCACCCGCCGGTTCGCCAGATCGTCGCTGGCCACGACGGGTCCATCTGGCTCCTTCGCGAGCTCGACCTGCCCGACCGAGTCGATCGCTGGGAAGTCTACGGCTCCGCCGGTGACTTAGAAGGATATGTAGAGGTCAGTGAAGGTATGGCGAATTCAGTGCCGTGGTTCCCGAGGCTGGAGCTGCATCACGTCTCACGCGACGAGGTGTGGGGGTCGACAGTCGATGACCTGGACGTCCCGTATCTTCGTCGGTACAGCGTGAGTCGATCCTGCCGGTAGGGCGCGGCTCTCCGGGTCCCGGCCATCACTCCCCGCTCGCCTTCAGACACCGCCGCAGATCGCTCGCCCGGGCCTTCGGGATCTCGCTCTTGAGACCATCGACGGTGACGGCGCCCCGTCCGATGACGTCACCCGCGTAGCGGAGCGCCACGGGACCGCGGTCGTCTTCCGTGACGGGGACGGCCTCCCGACGCAGGAGCCGCTCAAGCGCGTCGCGGTCGACGTCCAGTACCCGTTCCGAGACTCGGTTGGCCAACCAGCGCAGGAAGTCGTTCGACGGGCGCGTCCGGCCTCGGCTGTCGAAGTCGAGGGCCCGCAGCCCCACCGAGATCGGTCGCCACTCCCCTTTAGCCCAGGCGGGCATCGGCCACGCATCGAGTGTGTGCATCCACGCCCGTCCCCCACGCATCACCCACCCGACTTCGTCAAAGTCGCCGTCGAAGCCGAAGCGCTCGGTGATCTCCTCGACCCCAGCGTGGATCCGGGCCTCGGCCTCCGCTGCGTTCACGTTCTCGCCGGGAAACACCAGCGGGACCGGCGCCCACCCGTCCGGGCCACCCTCAGTCCGTGCGGGCCCGTTCGGGGCCACCGCTTCGCCCCCGCCCAACCGCCGGAGCCTCGCCAGAAAGAGCCCACCGGAGTCCAGGTGGTGCGGGTAGATACGCGCGGCGCCCTCCAGGCGGGGGTCGTAGCTCCGCCCGTCAAAGGCCGTGAGGCCCGGTGCATGCGGGATCGGGAGGTCGAGCGATTCCAGCTCCACCGGCAGCCGCTCCAGCGCGTCGTCGACGATCGCCTCGTTCTCCTCGGGGGCGAAGGTGCAGGTGACGTAGAGGATCGTCCCGCCGGGTCGCGTGAGACCGACGGCGCGCTCCAGCAGGCGACTCTGCGTCCGCGTCACGTGCGAACGGAACGACGCGGACGGGTCCGGGGCCCGCCCGCTACGCCGGAGCGTGCCCTCCCCCGAGCAGGGAGCATCGACCAGGACGCGGTCGAAGAGCGCTCCCTCGGGAAAGCCGCGCCCGTCCGCCGCGACCGTGAAGATCCCGGTGTGGCCCAGTCGGTACACGTTGCCCAGCAGCCCACGGATGCGGCTCTCCGAGATCTCGGATGCGACCAGGCATCCCCGCTCCTCCATGAGGTCCGCGAGGTGCGTCGTCTTTCCGCCGGGCGCGGAGCAGAGGTCCAGGACCCGTTCTCCCGGCCGGGGCCCGAGCGCGGGCGCCGCCACGCCGGTCGACGCCTGCTGCACGTACAGAAGTCCCAGCCAGTGCTCCACGGTGCTCGACAGCGGATACGGTCCGTCCTCGACCTGGTGCATCGCCGGAAGGCCCTCGAGTGGCCGCGTGCGGAAGCCCTGGTCCGCCAGACGTTCGAGGACGACGGCGGGGGCGACTCCACCGCGTCGGAGGCGGAAGACGGTGGGCTCCGGCCGTGACGAAGCCTCGAGGAACGCCGACCACTCCGGGATGACGCCGCGGTAACGCTCCAGTGCCGGGTCACCCACGGCCCGGCCCCGCTCGGTCAGAAACCGGGCAGCCCCTCGTCGAGCGGCTCGTCGTCGCGCACGAGTGCGAGGATCGCGGCCTGCGGCACCACGAGGTATCGCTCGCCTTCGAAGGTGATCTCGACGGCAGCCCGTCGGAAGAAGATCGCGTAGTCGCCGATCTTCGCCTGAAGCGGCACGTATCGAGGCTCTCCGGACGCGCCCGCCGTTCCAGCCCGCTCTCTCGAGGGCTTCGCCATCGGCGCCGA
>JANQME010000017.1 GCA_028280205.1 Longimicrobiales bacterium | reverse complement strand
CGCGTCGACTTGCCCGTCGGTGCGAGGTCGAGCCCCTGGAGGTCGGGGTGCTCGGCGACGGAGGCCGGCGTATCGCCGTTGGGGATCACCCAGAGGTGTTCGCCCGTCGTGAGGTCGATCGCCGTGATCCGCCCGTACGGCGGCTTCAGGAGCGGCAGCCCGCGTACACGAGGCGTGCGCGCTTCGCTCGACTGGATGTAGCGCATGTCGGTCGCCTCGGGATCGGCAGCCAGCGCGACGTTCGTCACGCTCGTGGACGAGCCGACGTAGAGCACGCCGGTCTCGACGTCCACCGCGCCCCCCTCCCACGCCGCCGCGCCGAGCGCGCCCGGGACCATCAGCGTCCCGAGCCGCGATCCGTCCTCGGCCAGGAGCGAGGGCGGCGTGTAGATCGGCCCGTACCGGTAGTGCTCGAGAAGCTCGAGCGCCTCGACGCGCAGCTCGGGCGTGAAGTCGATCAACCCGTCCGGCGTGATCCCCTGCACGTCGAAGGGCGCGGGCTTCGTCGGAAACGGTTGGGTCGCGGAGGCGACCTCGCCGGGCACGTCGGAGGCCGGAACCGGTCGTTCCTCGATCGGCCAGATCGGCTCGCCCGTCACGCGGTCGAAGACGAAGGCCCACCCCTGCTTGGTGAGCGCGACCACGAGTCGGGTCGAGCCGCGCCCCTCCACGTCGGCGTCCAGGAGGATCGGGGCGGCCGGCATGTCGTAGTCCCAGATGTCGTGGTGGATCATCTGGAAGTGCCAGAGACGCTCGCCGGTGCGCGCGTCCACGGCCACGAGCGAGGAGGTGTAGAGGTTGTCGCCGAGGCGGTGGCCGCCGTAGAGGTCGCTCGTCGACGCCTCGACGGGCAGGTAGACGACGCCCAGCTCCTCGTCGGCGGAGAAGGGCGGCCACACGCCCGCGTTGCCCGAGTACGACGCGGACTCACCCTCCCACGTCTCGCTCCCCGGCTCGCCCGGCCCCGGAATCGTGTGGAACGTCCACAGCAGTTCGCCCGTGCGGACGTCGTAGCCGCGGACGTCTCCCTTCACGTTGCGCATCGAGACCGGGCGGAAGCCGGTCAGGAAGGCGGGCCCGACGATCGCGACGTCGTTCACGACGACCGGAGGCGAGCTGTTCCCGATCATCCCCACCGGATCGACGCCCTCGGGGATCCGGAGGTTCTCCATGAGGTCGACGGCGCCGTCCCTCCCGAAGTCGGGGACCGGGCGGCCCGTCTCGGGATCGAGGGCGAGCAGGTGGAAGCCGGGCGTGATCGTCAGAACGCGCCCGCCGCCGCCGGGATCGGACCACCACGCCACCCCGCGGCCGGAGTTGCGTCGCGGTGCCCGCTCTCCGCGCTCGCCCTCCTCGTTCCTGTACATCCAGAGCGTCTGGCCCGTCGCCGGATCGATCGCCACGACGTCCCGGTTCACTCCGGCCGTCGCGTACATGCGCCCATCGACGACGATCGGCACGGTCTGACTGCGCGTCTCGGGCCGCGGGCCGAAGTTGTCGGCCCGCCAACGCCACGCGACCTCCAGGCGATCCACGTTCGTCCGATCGATCTGCTCGAAGGGCGCGTACCGGGTCGCGCCCGTATCGCCTCCCCAGGCGGGCCACGAGCCGTCCGTCGGCGCGCCGGCCTGGGCCGAGGTGGCGTAGGGGAACCCGATCAGAGCGAGAGCGGGGAGCACCGCGAGACCGCCTGAGATCCGTTTCATGACGGCCGAGTCTGCCCGCGAACCGCTGCGCTGTCAAACGGGTCGCCGGGCGTTCGTGGGCAACGTTTTCAGGGGCTCCGACGTCCTAGAGAGACAAGGACCGCGAGCGTCGCTGGGGCGAATCCCGAGTCGCTTGACCGTTTCGAGCGGCGGTCTGTACAATGGAACAGGAACGGCCGGAAGGCCTCACACTCGTCCCGCATGGAGCGCGATTGACGCTCGGCTACTGCACATCTTCCGTGCGGAGGCATCGATGAGACGCATCTTCGGCGTCTCGTTCGTCCTCCTTCTCTTTCTCTGCAGCGCCTCCCACGCGTCCGCTCAACGGACGGGTATCGGCGCGCAGAGCGGGCAGGCGAACGGAGTCCAGCTCGGAGCGAACTATCCGAATCCGTTCAACCCGGAGACCACGATCCCCTTCAACCTCGGGGAAGACGTGTTCGTCGACGGGCGTCCTGCCGTCGTGACCATCCGCATCTTCGACATCCTCACGCAGCTCGTCGCGCATCCGGTCGCGCTGCGCCACCCGTTGGGGGAGGGAGTCGAGGTCGACCGGCTCGAGTACTACCAGCCCGGCCGACACGAGGCGTTCTGGGACGGGACGGATCGGATGGGCCGCGAGGTGGCGTCCGGGATCTACCTGATGCAGCTCTCCGTGAACGGCTTCCGGCCGGTGACGAGGAAGATCATCGTCACGAAGTGACCCGGCGAGGGTCATCGCGGCCGAATGATCAGGTGGCCTTCTCGCTCAACAGGGTGAGAAACGCCTCGACGCTCTCCAGCTCGCCCAGCCTCCGGGGCACCTCCGCGTCCTTCGCGAACTGGGCGATCTTGCCCAGGACCGGCAGGTACTGGTTCGAGACCTCGAGCGGGGGTGCGATGATCAGGAAGAAGTTCCGGACCGGCTCACCGTCGATCGAGTTGAAGTCGAGACCGCTCGGCTTGCGACCGTAGGCCAGGCGGAGCCGGCTCACCACGAGCGAGCGGCAGTGGGGGATCGCGATGCCCTTGCCGATCCCGGTCGAGCCCAGGTTCTCCCGGCGTCGAAGCGTCTTGTAGAGCTTCTCGGTCGAAGCCTCGTCCAGCCCGAGGAGGTCCACGAGCTCGCGGAGCACCCCTTCCTTGGTATCCGACTCGAGATCGAGCTTCACGGCGTCCTCCGTGAAGAGCTCCCGAAGCCTCATCTCCCGTCTCCTCGCTGGTCTTCGTCTGGCGGGCCGGCGGAGAATACCGCGGAGGGCTCGTCCGGTCACCCCCGCCACCCTTCGACCTTCATACGTTCCAGGGCGCCTCCTACCTTTCCTCGCATGGCCATCGACCTGATCGAGCTCCTGCGCGGTCCCGGCACGCCGCTCTACCTCGCGCCCCAGGCGGGCGTGAGCGAGTCGCCGTTCCGGCGGTTGTGTCGACGCTTCGGGGCCGACGTGCTCGTGAGCGAGTTCGTGAGCGCGGCCGGGATCGTCATGAACAGCAGGCGCTCCCGCGAATACCTGCGCTTCGACGAGGCCGAACGGCCCATCGGGATCCAGATCTTCGGTGCCGAGCCGGCGATGATGGGCGACGCGGCCGCTTTCGTGGCCGAGGTGTACCGCCCCGACTTCATCGACATCAACTTCGGGTGTCCGGTGAAGAAGGTGGTGAAGCGCAACGGCGGCTCCGGCTGCCTGCGCGACCTCGACCTCGTCGAGCGGATCATCCGCGCCGTCGACGACGCGACGCCGCTCCCCACGACGGCGAAGGTGCGCAGCGGCTTCACCGAGCAGACGAGGGACCCGGTGGGGATCGGGCTGCGCTGCGAGCAGGCCGGGGCGAAGGCGATCTGCCTGCACCCGCGCACGCGAGCGGACATGTACTCCGGGCACGCGCGCTGGGACGAGACCGCCGCGCTGGTCGAAGCGCTCGAGATCCCCGTGATCGGCAACGGCGACATCCGGACCGGCGAGGACGCGCGGCGCATGCGGGACGAGACCGGCTGCGACGCGATCATGATCGCACGGGGCTCGCACGGGGATCCGTGGATCTTCCGGGAGGCGCGTGCCGCACTCGACGGGCTCCCCCCGCCGCCCGAGCCGGACGTCGACGAACGCTTCGCGATCTGTCTGGAGCACGCCCGCAACGCCATCGCCTTCGAGTCGAATCCGGATCGCGCCATCATCGACTTCCGCAAGCACCTCGGGTGGTACACCAAGGGGCTGCCCGACGGGCGACGGCTGCGCACGGAGCTCTTCCATACCTCCACGCTCGAGGAGGTCGAGGCACTCCTGGAGGGGTATCGGGAGGAGCACCGGGCGGGGGT
>JANQME010000453.1 GCA_028280205.1 Longimicrobiales bacterium | reverse complement strand
CGTCGAAGACGTCGTGCTGTCGGCGGTCGCGCAGCCACGGTTCGTGATGGTGCTCATGAGCGTGTTCTCCCTGATCGCGCTGCTTCTGGCCCTGGTGGGCGTGTACGGCGTCGTCGCGTACGGGGTCGGCAGGCGGACCCGCGAGATCGGACTGCGCATGGCGCTCGGCGCCGCTCAGGACGAGGTGGTGGGACTCATGCTCCGCCGCGGCGTCAACATGGTCGCGCTCGGCCTCGCGCTCGGCTTCGGGCTCTCGCTCCTGCTCAGTCGCTATCTCGAGTCGCTGCTCTACGACGTGTCGCCGACCGATCCGCTGACGTTCGCCGTCGTTCTCGTCGGATTCGCGGGGGTCGCGCTCGTCGCCACGTGGGTGCCGTCGCGAAGGGCCGCACGCGTGGACCCGCTGCTCGCGCTCCGAGCGGAGTGACCTGTGCTGCTTGACCTATCTGCATGCCGTCTCGATGATCACGCGCGTTCCCCCCGAAACATCCGAGAGGTTGCCGTGAGAAAGTTCGAGAAGATGACGAAGGCCGAAGTGGTCAGCGCCCAGCGGGCGTGGGCCAAGGCGGTGATCGAGCAAGACGTGGAAGAGCTTCTGAAGCTGTACGATTTCGGCTCACCCGATGAACCGCTGCTCTTCAAGCCCACCCTGGCCGACGTCATCCGACTGGATGAGGCAGGGGCGCGGTCCTACTTCGTGGGGGGGAACGAGAACTACCCGCACGACGGTGGGTTCCTGAACCATGGCTGGAAGCACGTGGACTTCCAGAGCGCCGTCGGACCGATTCTGAAGGCGGGTGGCCTGGGCTACAAGGACATGGGTCACTACACGTTCGTGAACGAGAGCGGCGATGCGACCCGCGCCGACTACACCTTCGCGTACCACAAGCTGAACGGTAGGGTGCTGATCTCGCTCCACCACTCGTCCCTGACGTGGATGCCGCCCTCGATTTGAGGCCCCCCCGAGGCCATCCCGTCCGCGGGCGTGGGACCCACGGCCGTCAAAACTTCTCCCGTCGGAGGATTTCGACGTCGTCGATGTACACGATGCCGGCGTAGTTCTCGAAGTACGTCTCGGCCACCCGTTCGGCGATCGCTTCGGCCGTCTCCCGGCTGCTCACGATGACCTCGATCTTCACGAGCGAGAACGCGCTCACGATGGATCGATTGCGGTTCTTGACGCCGTGGCTCCCTTTGCCGCTCCCCTCGAAGACGGTGTAGCCGGTCGCGCCGGCCTCCTCGACGATCCGCTCGATCTGCCGTTCGTTGAGCTTCTCGGTGACGATCGAGACGCGCTTCGCCCTGTAGGTCATGGCGCACTCCGGATGAAGTCGAGGACGAGGATCAGAGGTCGAAGACGATCTGGGCGAGCGTGAGGTAGAGCGGGATCCCCAACCCGATGGCGATCGGCGTGCCGATCGCAGTGGACGCTCCGATGTACGCCGACGGGTTCGCCCTGGGAATGCCTGCGCGCAAAGTGGGCGGCCCCGAGATGTCCGAGTTCGACGCCGCGATCACGGAGAGGAGGATCACCCCCCCTGGGCTGAAGCCGGTGCTCAGGTGCAGGAGGTAGCCGACACCGAAGGCGAGGAGTCCGTGCAGGAGGGGTGCGATGAAGGCGTAGATCGCGAACCAGTGGGCCACGCCGCGCAGCTCGGACAGGCGCTGCCACGCCTCGATGCCCAGGACGAGCATCAGGATGGAAAGCAGGCCCCGGAAGAGCGGGTCGTAGAAGGAGTCGAAGACCGAGTCGGGGTGGGTGAAGAGACCCAGGACGATGCCGAGGAGGAGGGCCGAGATCGCCGAGCCCCGAAGGCTGTCCGCCACGATCGCACCGTAGCTCACGCGGGCCCGCTTGCCCCCCTCCGTGCGCTGCTGATGCACCCCCACCAGGACGATCGCCAGGATCAGCGCCGGGATGTCCATGAAGGGATAGAGCGCCGGAACCCACGCCTCGAACGTCACCCCCTCCGTCTCGAGCACCACCAGGGCCGCGGCGAGGGTCGAGGCGCTCACCGCCCCGAAGAGGCCGGCCGTCGCAATGCCGTCCTCCATGCGGACGCCCGGGAGGCGGGGCAGGATCGAGCGCCCCGCGAGGACGATGATGCAGCCCACAGCCGCGGAGGCGATCACCGGAAGGAGGATCGCGCCCAGCTCCGCCTCGCGGATCTCCATCCCGGCCTCCAGTCCGATTCGCATGAGGAGCATGAAGACGACGAACGTATAGATCGCGTCCGGAACTTCGAGGCGCGACCCGAGCGCGGCGACCAGCATTCCCCCGATGAGGAAGGCCAGGGCGGGCGACTGCAACTGCGAGACGAACGTGGCGGCGAGGTTGGAGAGGAGGTCCATAGGCTTCGCAGCAGTTCTCGCGACGCGCGAAGCTAACGGACCCCTCGGCGAACCCGAAGCCGATGTGGACCTACGAGCTCCGGGTGATGGTGGTACCTGGCGTGCTCAGAGGGGTAGGGGGATCGCATCTACGGTCAGTCGGGCCTCGCGCGAGGAGCAGGATGTTCGGAAACGTGTTGATCCCGCTCGACGGGTCGGAGCTCTCGGGCAAAGTGGTCGGCTTCCTCGAGCCGATCCTCCAGTCGGACGGCAGCTCCTGCATCGCGTTGCACGTCGCCTCCGACGGCGAGGGAGGGGTGAGCACCGCTCACCCCGCGAGCGTCGATGCCTTGAAGCGCCTCGCGCCCGTTCGGGTCGTCGAGCGGCGCGGCGACCCGGCGGACGAGATCGTGGCGGCTGCCCGGGAGGAAGACGCCTCGCTCATCGCGATGTCGACGCACGGCCGCACGGGTCTGTCGCGCCTGATCCGTGGGAGCGTGGCCGAGCGCGTGCTTCGAGGGGCGGACGTTCCGGTGCTCCTGGTCAGTCCCTTCGCCCGACCGCAACCCGACGGCTCTCCGATCGACCGCATCCTCGTCCCTCTGGACGGGTCGCCGACATCGGCCGCGGTACTCGCGGACGTCGCCCGGATCGCCACGGTCTACGGCTCACGCGTGACCCTGTTTCACGTCGCCAATCCCGGGACGCACGAGTCCATCAAGGGTGAGCTTCGGGAGGCGGCGAGAGAGGAGCTGTTCCGCGAACAAGCCGCGCAGTACGTGCATCAACTCGAAGAGGCGGGAGCGCGAGCCACGATCGAGGTGGTCTTCGAGTTCGGAGTGGCCTCCCGGATCTTGGACGCGGTCGAGCACCGATGGACCGATCTTCTGGCGATCACGACGCGAGGCCGCAGCGGAATCGGCCGCTGGCTGTTCGGCTCCGTCGCCGAGGAGTTGGTTCGCCGATGCCGGGCGCCCCTCCTCGTCAAGAGAGTGCCCGGCTCGGCGGAGGGGGTCCCTGCATGAAGACATTCGGGCGCGTTCTGGTCGCGCTGGACGGCTCCTCGCTCGCCGAGCGGGGGCTGCGGCTGCTCGGTGCCATCTCGGGTCCCACGGGTCCGAACGAGGTCGCGCTGCTCCGCGTGGTCGCGCCGCGCGACGACGCGACCCTCGACGAGGCTCGCGCCTATCTCGACATCCAACGCGAGGCCGCGCCGGGCGGATCGGCCGTGCTCATCCCGACCGTGGGCGAGGACGCGGCCACCGAGATCCTGGAGACGACGGAGGACGGGTACGACCTCGTCGTCCTGATGACCCACGGGAGGGGAGGCCTGAAGCGGTGGGCGCAGGGGAGCGTGGCGGAGCGCGTCGTACGTCACTGTCCGATCCCGCTCCTGCTGGGCAACGCCAGAACCGAGGTGCTTCCCGAGCGGATCGAGAGGATCCTGGTCCCGCTGGACGGAAGCGAACACGCGGCGTCCGTATTGGGCCTGGTCAAGCAGCTTGCCCCCGAGCTCGACGCCGAGGTGGTCCTCGTCTCCGCGTACTGGATCGATCCCCATCACCGCCTCCACTCCATGGGCTTCGATACGCGCGAGATTCAGGCTGCGACCGAGGCGCACGTGGCGGACCACGAAGTGCTCCTGAAGCGCCACGGGATCTCCACCTCGTCGGTCGTCGCGCTGAACGAGCCGGCCGAGCTGATCCTCAAGGCTGCGGAGTCGACGTCGTCCGACCTGATCGCCATGACGACGCACGGCCGGAGCGGAGTTCGGCGGTGGGTGCTCGGGTCGGTAGCCGAGAAGGTGCTGCGGGTCAGTCCGGTGCCCGTCCTCCTGGCTCGCGTGGGGTGAGTCACCCCGGAACGGTCATCGTACCGCGGCTGACCGGGACCGCGCCGCCCCCGACCCGGACCGCGGAGGTCGTCCCGCCCGTTCGGTCCGCCTCCACGTAGAGGCGGCTCGGCCGGCCGATCTCGATGCCCTGCTCGACGGTCCATGCGAGAGAGGCCTCGGCGCGGCCGTCGACCTTGGACAGGTAGCCGCCGAGCGCGGCGGCGGCCGATCCGGTGGCCGGGTCTTCGGGTACGCCCGAGCCGGGTGCGAACATCCGGACGCGGACGTCCACACCTTCCCCCTCGACCTCCATGCAGACCACGTAAACGTGATGGGCCCACGCGTCCGCGAGCATCCGCTGCCACAGGGCGGTGTCGAGGGCGCACCGTTGCACCGCGTCGAGCGAGCGGACCGGGATCACGAAGTACTCGAGCCCACACGAGACCATCTCGGGCGCGAGCTGCGTGCCTCCGGGGCCCACCCCGCCGATGTCTCGCTCGTCGAGGCCGACCATGGCGGCCAGCTCGGCGGCCGGGTGCGGCGAGTCGCGGTGCTCGGGGAGCAGGGCGGTGGTGAAGCGGGCGAAGACGGGGCTTCCGTCCTCGAAGCGCACGGTGACGGGAACGGGCCCGACGTTCTCCTCGAGCAGGAGTCGGACGTGACCGGATTCGTCGGGCGTGCCCTCCGCCTCCCCACGTTCGGCCGCCCGAGCCGCGAGGAAGATCGCGCTCCCAACCGTCGGGTGGCCCGCGAACGGCACCTCGCGGCCGGGTGTGAAGATGCGCACCCGCGCGCTTCCTTCGGGCGTTTCCGGCGGGCCGAGGAAGATCGTCTCCGAGAGGTTCATCTCCCGCGCGATTCTCTGCATGAGCTCGGTCGGGAGGTGGGCGGCGTCGGGGAAGACGCCGAGCGGGTTCCCTCCGAAGGTGCGGTCGGTGAAGACGTCGAGCGTATGGAAGGGCAGGTCCATGGTGGAGTGGGTTGCGGGCCGTCGTGCGGGGCGGCCAACCTGTGTCTCCCCTCGCGCGCACGGCAACCCGGATCATGAAAACGATCAGCGTCATCGCCGAACCGGCCACTCTGCACGAGATCTCGGAAATACGGGACGCTTTCGTGCGGTCCGTCCGCTGCCAGATCGTCCGGTGGTCGATCCTGCCGCGCCGACTCGCGGAGCCGTGGATCGTCCGCGTGGGTGGGGAGCCCGTCGCGTACGCCGGGATCTGGCTGGAGTACACGCCCGGCCGGATCATGGAGTTCTTCGTGGCGCCGGAGTGGCGAAGTGAGTCGCATCGCCTCTTCCGCGCGGTGATCCGCGCGTCCGGCGCCTCCGCCGTGGAGTGGCAGTCGAACCTTCCCTTCGCCGACACGCTCTCGGGCATGGTCGACGACCCGGTCGTGGAGAACGACCTCTTCGAGGATGGCCCGGAGACGGTGCTCGAGCTGCCCGGCGCCACCTTTCGGGCGCGCACTCCGGGCGACGACGAGCGCGAGGGGAGCCTGCCGGAGGGCCCGTGGGTCGTCGAGCGGGACGGCCGCGTCGTCGGCGCGGGCGGCGTGCTCACGCACTACAACCCGCCGTACGGAGACCTCTACATGGAAGTCGTCGCCGACGCGCGTCGACAGGGGGTCGGTGCCTTCCTCGTGAACGGACTCCGCCGCGTCGCGCACGAAGCGGAACTCGTGCCGGCCGCGCGCTGCGACCCTTCGAACGAGGCATCCAGACGCACGCTCCTGCGGGCGGGGATGGTCCGCTGCGGTCGACTCTTCTCGGGCGAAGTCTTGACCGCGCTCCGCGGCGGCGGACCCGCGTTCCCGGTGCCGAAGGGGGAGGGCGAGGATGGGTGAGACCGCCGCCGGCGGACCCGACGCGGCCGGGGTGCGGGCGGTCTGGCCCCTGCTCTGGGTGCGCGACCTGGAGGAGGCGATCTCCTTCTGGACCGACGGGCTCGGCTTCTCGCTCGTCGGCGCGGACGGGCCGGCGGGTCGGCGCGACTGGGCTCGGCTGACCCGCGGCGGCGCGAGCGTCATGCTGCAGAGTGGCGCCTCCCCCTCGCATTCGAGTGCGATCGTGCTCTACTTCGTCTGCGAAGACGTCGACGCGCTGTACGCCGAGCTCTCGGACCGCAGCGTTCCGGTCGAGCCTCCGACGACGGCGTCGTACGGGATGCGACAGCTCCGCGTCCCCGACCCCGAAGGTCACGAGATCTGGTTCGAGACCCCGACCGAGGCATGGAACGGATGAGCAAACTGAAGGAACGACTCGCGGCGCTGCGCGCGGAGAAGGACGCCGCCCGCGATCCCGAGAAGACCGCGATCATGAACCGGGCGACCGAGCGCCTGGCTGCCACGGACATTCTCGACCGGATCCCGAAGCCGGGCGACCACGCCCCGACGTTCGCACGACCGAACCTCGACGGCACGACGGTCCGCCTCACTTCGCTGCTCCGGAAGGGTCCGGTGATCGCGAGCTTCTTTCGGGGCCGCTGGTGACCGTACTGCCGTCTTGAGCAGGCTGCTCTCCAGGAACGACTGCAGGACATTCGCGACGCCGGCGCCACCCTCGTCACCCTGTCGCCGCAGCTTCCCGACTTCTCGCGCGCCTGGCGCGACGAGGACGGCATCGAGTTCGACGTGCTGACGGATCTCGGGCTGGGTGTGGCCCGGAGCTACGGGCTCACCTTCCGCCTCCCGCACGATCTGGAGGCCGTGTACGGGGAGATGAAGATCGACCTGCCCCGCTTCAACGGGGACGAGTCTTGGGAGCTCCCGATCCCGGCGACGTTCGTGATCGGGCCGGAGGGTTCCATCGTGTACGCCTCGGCCCACCCCGACTACACGCAACGACCCGAGCCGTCCGAGGTGCTCGCCGCGCTTTCGTAGCGTTCCCCCATCCCATGACACCGGACGCCCGAGGCCCCGACCGCAACGCTCGCCGACTGCCGGCCCGCGCGATGCTGGCGGCCACCCTGCTGTTCGCCGCCGCGTGCGGCCGGGCACCGCGCTACGACGTCCTGATCCGCGGAGGGACTGTAGTCGATGGGACGGGCGGCGCCCCGTTCGCAGGCGACGTGGCCATCCGGGACGGGTACGTGGTGCGGGTCGGGGACGTCGGGCCCGTGCGAGCCGACGAGGTCGTCGACGCCTCGGGCCTCTACGTGACGCCCGGCTTCGTGAACCTGCACAGCCACGACCGACTCGGCGCGGCTCCAACCGCGGAGAACCTGCTCGGCCAGGGGGTGACGACGATCGTTCTGAACGCCGACGGGGGCGGTCCACCCGATATCGTCGCCCAGATCGAGGAGGCCGAGGCGCGCGGTCTGGCGGTGAACGTCGCGCCCAACGTGGGATTCAACACGGCGTGGTCGATCGTCAACGGATGGGAGGACACCCGACCGTCCGCGGCGCAGCTCCAGGAGATGCACGACCTCCTGGAAGCCGGACTCGAAGCGGGCGCATGGGGCGTGTCCGCCGGACTCGACTACAAGCCCACG
Organism: Longimicrobiales bacterium; assembly: GCA_028280205.1. Taxonomy (GTDB): domain Bacteria; phylum Gemmatimonadota; class Gemmatimonadetes; order Longimicrobiales; family Gaopeijiaceae; genus UBA2589. The sequence continues at coordinate 1,435 of JANQME010000453.1, read as the reverse complement.
TACTACGCGACGACGGACGAGGTGATCGAGGTGCTCACCGGCCTCGACGTATGGCGGACCGTCTTCACGAACCACGACCGCCTCACGCCCGAGTCCGGGTTCAGCTCGCGCATCGGGATGCGCGAAACGATCGCGGTCGGGGAGGCGGTGGGGCTCATGCCGATCTTCACGCACATGAAGATCCAGGGGCGCGAGCAGGGGAGCCACCCGGAGATCCTCGGCATGATGGACGAGGCGACCGGGCGCGGGACGTATACCGCGGCCGACGTGTACCCCTACCTGGCGGGCCAGACGTCGCTGGCCGCCCTGATCATCCCGGGGTGGGCCCAAGCGGGGGGCATCGATGCGATGCGCGCCCGTTTCGGCGATCCCGCCCAGCGCGCCCGGATCGTCGCCGAGGCCGAGGATGCGCTCGAGGCGCGTTTCGGAGGACCGGAAGGCGTCTTCCTGCCCGCGACCCAGCGAGAGCTGGTGGACGTCATGCGCGAGATGGGGGTGCGGTCGGCCGGCGAGGCGGTCGTGCGCATTCTGGACGAGGAGTCGCCCTCGGCGATCCTGCGCTTCGGCAGCGAAGTGGATCTGGCCGCGATCCTGGCACACCCCACCGCGTCGATCGCGTGCGACTGCGATCCCGCGCGCGGCCGCGTCGGCCATCCCCGCGCGTACGGGACGTTTCCGCGGGCGCTGGGGCGCTACGTCCGGGAGCTCGGGGTGCTGACGTGGGAGGAGGCGATCCGGAAGATGACGGGGCTGCCCGCAGCAACCGTCGGCTTCGTCGACCGCGGTCTGCTGGCTCCCGGCATGCGGGCCGACGTGGTCGTATTCGATCCGGACGAGATCATCGACCGTGCGACGTATGAGGAGCCGACCCAGCCCTCCGTGGGTGTTCGCCACGTCTACGTGAACGGGCGCGCCGCGTGGCGGGACGGGGCGGCCACGGGTGTCCAGGCCGGCAAGGGCCTCCTGCGGGGCCGGCACATGCCCGCCCGGCCACAGGACTCCGACGGCCGGCGCGGCGTGGCGCTCGCGGGGACGCTCACCGACGCGGCGGGTCGGACGAACCCGATCGAGGTTCGTGTCGCCCAGACTGCGGGGGCCCGGGTCGCCGCAGGCGAGCTGTCGATCGGTCCGCCCGGAAGTGAGCTCGACCTGGAGGTGACGGCGTTCGGCCCTCTCCAAACGACCGAGGGGTGGGCGGCGCTCACCGGAACGGCCCGCCTCGGCCCGGACGAAGAAGCTGCGTTCGTGCTCGTTCTCGACGCGGACGATCCGGACTCCGAGGGCGAGGGGACGGCGGTCTTGCTCCACGTGAACGGAGAGGAGGTCGTACGGGGGCGCACGCCTGTCGTCCCCGGCACGACGCCGTGACCGCGTTCTGCACGCTCGATGCTCAGGACGGAGTCGGATCGTCCTCCAGCGACGACGCGAGACGCAG
>JANQME010000445.1 GCA_028280205.1 Longimicrobiales bacterium | reverse complement strand
CTGGAGGACGCCGCCCGGTCGAAGCGTCCCTTCCTGCGCGCCTGGGCGACGGACGGCCTCGTGCGCCTCGCCGAGCGCCACCCGACGTACCGACCCCGGGCACGCTCGACGCTCGAGTCCGCCCTCGCCGACCCGGCCGCCTCCGTGAGGGCGAGAGCGAGAAGGATCGTCGCCGAACGGGAGTGAGGAGAGACGGCGTGGAGCGCGCTACAGAACCGGCGCGAGCAGGCGAGCCAGCCGCGCGGCGAGACGGAAGGGGAAGGCGCGGCCCGAGTACTCGTCCGGACCCACGATCCGCGACTGCGCGAAGTCCGACTCGAACATCCGGTCGACCTCTTCCACGAAGTCCGGATCGCCGATGAGCGCGGTGATCTCGAAGTTCAGACGGAAGGAGCGGTTGTCGAAGTTCGCGGTGCCCACTCCGGCGGCGAGGTCGTCGACGAGGACGACCTTCTGGTGCAGGAAGCCGCCGGTGTACTTGTAGAAGCGCACCCCGGCCTGACGGGCTTCGTCGAAGTAGGTGAACGCCGCGAGGTAGACCAGGGTGTGGTCGGCCTTGTCGGGGATCAGGATGCGGACGTCGACCCCACGGAGCGCCGCGAGCTGCAGCGCCGACATCGTCCCTTCGTCCGGCACGAAGTAGGGGCTCGCAATCCAGATCCGCTCTCTCGCCGTGTTGATGGCATGCGTGAACATGAGGGCGGCCGAGTCGAGCTCGTCGGCCGGACCGGTGGGCAGGATCAGGACGGGCATGTCCGCTCCGTCCGGAGCCGGGTCGGGGACCCAGTCCACCTCGGGCAGCGACCCCGTGGCCCAGTTCCAGTCCTCCACGAAGGAGAGCTGCGCCGCGACGGCCGCCGGACCCTCGATGCGCACGTGCGTATCCCGCCAGTAGCCCAGCTCGCCCTTCCCCAGATACTCGTCCCCGACGTTGTGGCCTCCCACCCACGCCACGCGCCCGTCGACCACGATCACCTTCCGGTGGTTGCGGAAGTTGATCTGAAAGCGATTCCGCGGTCCCTGGCGGGTGTGGAAGTTGAACACCTGAGCACCGGCCTCGCGCAGCTCTTCCTTGTAGCGGTGCGGCAGCGCGTGGCTGCCCACCTCGTCGTAGAGGAAGAGCACCCGCACGCCTTCCCGCGCCTTGCGGATGAGCGCTCGCTGCATGCGTCGGCCCAACTCGTCGTCCTTCACGATGAAGAACTGGAAGAGGACGTACTCCTGCGCCGCCTCGATCCCGGCTTCGATGCTCGCGAATGTCGCCTCGCCGTCGACGAGAAGCTCGACCGCGTTCCGCCGCGTCGTGGGGATCGCCGCGAGCCGCTCGGCAGCCGCCGCCGGGTACGGCCCGGGCGGACGCTCCAGCAGAAACTCCCGTCCGACGCGTTCGGCCTGCTCCGCGGCCGGATCCACGGCCACGTCGGCGAGGCGGTGCGCGGTCACGTACCCCTGGAATTCGCTCCGGCCGAAGACCCAGTAGGCGGGCACGGCCAGGTAGGGGAACGTGACGAGCGAGACCGTCCATGCGATCGCACCCTGCGATGTGCGGGTCTTCATCACCGCGTCCACCGCCGAGATCACGCCGAGAACCTCGGCCGCGAGAATGAGGAGGCTCACCGTGCGCAGCCGCCTCGAGCCGCTTCCCAGCACCTCACCGGCGCGCCTCCGGATTCGTTTCCAGAACATCGGGGCTTGCCCTCCGCTCTCGGCCGTCTCTCGACGGTTCGGCACCCCCGTGGGCCGCAAACCCCCTACGGCCGAAGACGGCGTGTTCGATCATGGGCAGGATACTGGGACGGGCCGGTCCGATCCACCAAGCGCTCGTTGGCCGATGTGCGGGCGCGTCGCCCGCGCCCGGCGCTTTCGACCGAGCACCCGGAGGGCCGGTGCACGCTGCCGGGCTTGTGATTCGTCCCATAGTGAGTACATTGTATACTAAATAGTCTACAATGTATTCGGAGGTGGGATGTCGGGGACGGGACTCCTGGGTGACTTCGAGCAGCTCGTCCTGCTCGCCATCCTCCAGAATCGAGACGAGGGATATGCCCTCCTGATCCGCCGGGAGATCGAAGCTGCGACGGAACGCGTGGTGTCGCGCGGTGCCCTCTACCGCACCCTCGACCGGCTGGCGGACAAGGGACTCGTAGCGTACACGGTCGAGGAGCCGACGGCGCGACGCGGAGGACACACGCGCAAGCGCTTCACGGTCACCGAGAAGGGCCTGGCCGCTCTGCGCCGATCGCGGTCCGTCGTGTCCACGCTCTCGGCGGGACTCGAGGGGCTCCTGGAGGGTTCGTCGTGAGCGCGCCGCGCCCCCCGCGGCCTGCGGCGGCGCTGCTCCGCTTCCTCGTGGGGCACGGACCGGACGGGGACTCGATCGCGGGCGACCTGCACGAGGAGTACGTCGCCGCGCGGGCCCGGTGGTCGGCCGTGCGATCGAACGTCTGGTACGCGGTGCAGACGCTGCGTGTCGGGATACGGTATGCCCGACCTCTGCGTACGGCGTCCGGGTGGCTCGCCGGCGACCTCCGCCACGCGACCCGAGGGCTGGCGCGTGACCGCGGCTTCTCGGCAGCGGTGGTCCTGACCCTCGCGCTCGCGATCGGCGCGGGCACGGCGATCTTCTCGGTGGTCGACGGCGTGGTGCTGCGGCCGCTTCCCTTCGAGGACCCCGATCGCCTCTATCGGATCTGGGCCCGCGACCGGGAGAGCGGGCGGACCGGCATGGACCTCCTCTATTCGGACCTCGCACCCATCCGCGACGGCGTCACGTCGTTCGAATCGGTGTCGATGCTCTCGCTGGCACCACGGGCCCTGCTCGACGAGCGAGGCGAGAACCCCGAGGACGTCGTCGTCGCACGTACGACCCCCGACCTCTTCGGGACGCTCGGGATCCAACCCCTCATCGGGCGCGTGTACGACGAGCGGGAGGCGCGCTCGGGCGCTCGACTCGCTGTGCTCTCCCACGAGCTCTGGCAGCGGCGTTTCGGCGGCGATCCGGATGCGATCGGACGCATGGTGCACCTGGAGCTGCGCGGCTTCGAGATCGTCGGCGTTCTGCCCCGCGGGGTCGCCTATCCGTTCGAGGCCGACGTCTGGCGGGCCCTGACGCCCGAAGAGATGGAGGACGACGACCGGGAGGCCCGCGTCGTCGCGCGGCTGGCCGCGAGCGCCTCGCCCGTCACGGCCGTCGCGGAGCTCGACGCGGTCGCGACGTCGCTGGCCGAGGAGCGTCCGGAGACGCATGCGGACCTGGGAG
>JANQME010000300.1 GCA_028280205.1 Longimicrobiales bacterium | reverse complement strand
AGCCACTCCAGCCGTGGCAGACGGAGTCCGACCTCCGGTCCGGTCGACCTCATGCGCCGGCTGGGGCGAGGCGGCCACGATGGAAGAGAAGCGCCGGTCGGTCGGTCGACGAGGCGTCGAGGACCCGGCCCAGGACGATGGAGTGGTCGCCGCCGTCGAGCACCGCGTGGACGGCACAGTCGAGCCACGCCGTCGCCTCCTCCAGGACCGGGGAGCCCGACCGAACCGGCCGCCACGACACGTCGTCGAAACGCCGGTCGGAGGGTGTACGTGCGAATCGCTCCGCCACGTCGCTCTGCGTCTCGGAGAGGATGCTGACCGCGAAGACCGCACCCGAGACCAGGAGATCGTGCGAGGTGGACGCGCGGTCGATACAGACCAGCACGAGCGGCGGGTCCAGCGAAACCGAGGTGAACGAGTTCACGGTCAGTCCGTACGGTCGAGCTGCTTCGTCCCGCCCCGACACGATCGCCACCCCGGTGGGGTAGGAGCTCATGACCTCGCGCAGGGAGGGCGTCAGGCCTTCCGGACCGTCCATCTCGGCTTGCTCGGCGTGGTGGCGGCACTAGCTTGTGCCAGGGTCGATCCACGGCCAAGCGCGGCGACCGACCGAAGCCCAAGATCTTGATGCGAAAGCACTTACTGGCGATCGCGCTCATCATAACCGGGGCCCCCGGCTGCGACAACGTAGGGTGGGGCGGCATCGACTTCGAGGTTCTGCCGCCCGCCGAGCCGGAAGCGTCTGCGGTCGCGGAGGTCGAGGGCGAGGAGGAGAGAGAGCGCATCCCCGGTCCGGTGCTGCTCGCGGGCACCCGGACGGAGGAGCGCGGCGACTTCGTGGTCGTCGGTGAGGTCCGCCCGGACGGCCTGCACACCTTCCCGGACCCCGACTACCCCGAAGATACGGACCGTCTGGGAGAGCTGACCGCCCCCGGAGCGGAGTGGACCGTCTTCTCCGAGGGGGTGCGCGTCGGTCGGCTCGTCGTCGAGCGGGCCGGCCCCGCTGCCGACTTCTGCGGCGAGCGCACGGCCGTCTCCGGCATCCTCGAGCTGGTTCCGAGCGCGGCCGGCGCGGAACGACTCCTCGCCCTTCCGGCCCCCGACGGGGACGATCGTCCGCGAGAGCCGTATGGAGAGATCCAGCACGTCTACGACCAGCGCGTCGCCTCGCTTCAGGTCGCCGGGGAGGCGATTCGTGAGTACGGAGCCCGCTGGCCCACGCAGGGTGTGCTCGACGCGCGCGAGCACATCCAAGCGTTCCGGCTTCGGGACGCACCCGGAGAATCGGTGGCCGCGACCTTCGTGGTGAACGACCAGCTCGCCGTGGCCCCGCCCGCAGCGAGCGCGTGGGCGCTCTTCGTGGTGGCCGAGCAGGTGGGTGGCGAGTACGTGGAAGCCTTCACGTGGTACCGCAACGTCGAGGTCGAGGGGAAGGGTGCGCCGCGCTACTTCGACCACTTCGACTGGGACGGCGACGGCTCGGACGAGATCCTGCTCGACGTCTTCGGAGCCAACCGCCGCTGGTTCGCGGCCCTGAGCCGGCGCGAAGGCACGTGGGTCCGCACCTTCCGCGACACCTGCGACGCGCCCTGAGGGCCTCGTCGACCCTCGGGTCAACGCTTCGCCTCGGCCTCCTCGCGAAGCACCCGGTAGCTCTCGTACCGACTGGCCGGGATCACTCCGGCCTCGAGCGCCACGCGCACGGCGCACTCGGGCTCCTGCCGATGGGTGCACCCGCGGAAGCGGCATGCTCGTGCGTGCTCGGCGATCTCCGGGAAGGCGAAGGCCACGTCTGCCGGCGGCACCGCCCAAAGCGCGACGTCGCCGAATCCGGGCGTGTCCGCCACGAGCCCCCCGCACGAGAGGGGAACCAGCCGGGAGCCGGTCGTCGTATGACGCCCCGTTCCGGTCTTCCGCGAGAGCGCGCCGGTCCGCAGCTCGAGGTCCGGATCGATCGCATTCAGAAGGGATGACTTGCCCGCGCCGGAAGGGCCGATGAGCGCAGACGTGCCGGCGCAGACCCACTCCGCCAGCCCGTCGAGCCCTTCCCCGCTCCGGGCGCTCACAGCCAGGACGTCGTACCCGACGGACTCGTAGAGCGCTCGCATGGCGCCGGCCTCCGCCTTCGCCCCCGGCAGGTCGACCTTGTTCAGCACGAGCGTGGGGTGCATCCCGCCCGATTCGACGAGCACGAGGAGCCGATCGACGAGCTGGCTCGACGCTCGCGGCTCGCGGACGGCCACGACCACGAAGACCCGGTCCAGGTTGGCGACGAGAACCTTGGCGGCGCGACCCCGACCCCGCCGCACCAGCTCCGTCCTCCGCTCCTCGACCCGGGCGATCACCCACGCGTCCTCGATCCGCTCGACACGGACCCGGTCGCCCACCACGACGCGATTCCCGGTCCGCGACTCGCGTTTCAGGCGGCCGCGCAGCGACGCTTCCACCACCATGCCGTCCTCGAGCGCGACCCGGTAGACCCCACCGCGCGTCTCGTGGACCGTCCCGGCTCGCGTAGCGGGCCGGTCTCCCCCACCCGGCTCGTTCACCCGGCAACGAGCGACCCCCGTCGAGGAAGCCTCGACGGGGGTCCTCTCGAGTCGGCGGCCATCGGGCCGACGCGGGCGATGCGCCGGTCTTCGACCAACTCGGCGCGCGGGTCCGGCTAGGCGGCGAACGACTCCAGCGCGTTCCCCTTCTCCCCCTCACGAAGGCGACGGAGCGCGCGGTCCCGGAGCTGGCGGATCCGCTCCCGGGTCACGCCGAGCATGTTGCCGATCTCCTCGAGCGTGTGCTCGCGCTCACCCTCGAGACCGAAGTAGAGGCGCAGCACCTTCGCATCCCGCGCCTCGAGCGTCGAGAGCGCGTCGGTGATCGTCTCCGTCAGGAGGCGCCCCTCGACCTCGACCTCCGGCTCGGCAGCCTCTTCGGTGATGAAGCGCTCGACGAGCTGTGAATCCTCCGAGTCGCCGATCGGCGCATCGAGACGAATCTCGGCGGCGTTCAGCGTCTGGAGAGACTCGACGAGCTCCGGGGTGAGGTGCGTCGCCTCGGCAAGCTCCTCGGTCGAGGGCTCGCGACCCTTCTCCTGCTTGAGGCGCTCCTTCTCGCGGAAGATCCGCGCCAGATCGCTCGCCCGGTTCAACGGAACGCGAACCGCACGGCCGTGGTTTGCGAGAGATGCCAGAATCGCCTGCCGGATCCACCACACGGCGTAGCTGATGAACTTCACGCCCTGCTCCGGATCGAACTTCCGGGCCGCCGTGACCAGACCCACGTTCCCCTCCTGGATGAGGTCCGTGAGCGAAACTCCGCGGTTCTGGTACTTCTTCGCGACGCTGATCACGAAGCGCAGGTTCGCTCGCGCGAGCTCCTGGATCGCGTCCTGGTCACCCTTCTGAGCCCGGGCGCCGAGCTCCTTCTCCCGCTCCGGCGTGATGAGCTCGTGCCGGCTCACGTCACGCAGGTACTGGTCGAGCGCACTCTGCTCTTCGACACTCGCGTCGAAGCCCGAGAGAAGATTCCCCTTCCCCCGACGCTTGCGACGCTTCGTGGTCGTAGCAGCTGCCATGTATCTCTCCTTCAAGGGCCCGTCGATGCGACGCCGGCCGTCCGGCGTGCCCGGGGCTTTCACGTTACGTGTTGAGGCGTGGAATCCGAAGCCATGCAAGTTGGTACGGCAGTTGAGATACGTCAACACCTTTCCACCGACTGTGTCGTAGCGACGGACGACTTCCCCTTCGCCGCGCCCGGAACCACTGATCCTCGTAAATCCCTCGTTCTGTAGACCTTTCGAGGACCGTGACTCCGGACCGAGGTGGTAACCCGTCTCACCGGATCCGGTTCCTCCCATCGCCGGCATCGGGCGGACCCCGCTCCGTTGCAGCCCGTCGACCGCCCCGTCTACCTTCCGTCGTTGCTTTACAACCGTCCCCGCAGAACCAAGTCCGCGCCCTTGCCGTACGCCTTCTACGTCCATGGACAGACCGACGTGGGGCGTGTCCGGGAGCGCAACGAGGACTCCTTCGCCCTCGTTCCGGAGCTCGGGATCGCGGTCGTCGCCGACGGGATGGGCGGACGCCCGGGAGGCGACGTGGCCAGTCGGATCGCCGTGGAGGTGACGGTCGAGGGTGTGTCGGTCGCTTTGGGACAGGCTGCGTCCAGCGGGTCCTTCGCGGAGGCAATGGCGGACCGCATGCGCAGCATCGTGATGGACGCCCACGACAGGATTCGTGAACAGGTCGACCGCGATGCCGCGCTGGAGGGCATGGGAACCACGCTCACCGCGATCGCGCTCGACCCGACGTCGGAGGAGTGGGTCGTGGGGCATGTGGGCGACTCCCGAGCCTACCGTCTCCGGGAGGGGGGCCTGACCCAGCTCACCCGCGACGACACATGGGTGCAGGAGGAGATCGACGCCGGACGCATGCCGCCGTCCGCGTCCCGGTACAGCCCGTTCGCTCACCTGCTCACCCAGTGCCTCGGTTCGGACGACCGGCCCGAGCCCCAGCTCGTCGCCGGACGGAGCGCCCCGGGAGACACCTTCCTGCTGTGCACGGACGGACTGGTCGGGATGGTGGAGGACGACCGGGTGCGCACGCTCCTGCTCCGACACATCACGGGGAACGGGCAGGCCGAGCCCGGCGGGGCGGTCGAGGCGCTGATCGAGGCGGCGAACGAGGCGGGCGGCCGGGACAACATCACGGCGGCGCTGATCCACGTCCCCCCGACGTAACCCGCCTGATGGCGGTGGAGCCGGGTCGGACGGGGTCCGGATCGAGTCACGCAGCACCGACCGGTCGGGTGATGCGGTCCAGCACCTGTTCGGGCTCGAGCTCCCGGCGCTCGAAGGTGAACACCCGGAGGACCCGGGCCGTCCGGTAGAGCTCGCGGGCGACCTTGGGTAGATCGAGGATGCCCTCGGCGCCCTCCATCCCGAGCCGACGCACCACCCCGCTCCGCCGTTCGACCAGAACGTCGAGCTGGAACATCGCCGCCTTCGCCGGGAAGTCGATCATGACCTCACCGGATTCGAGTCCCAGCTCGGAAGCCAGATCGTCCTCGACCGCACGCTTCCACGGAGAGTCCCCGACCGCCCAATCCTCGACCGTCCTACCCGAAAGGTCCGCGGCCGTCAGCTCGAGGGCTCGCTTCGGGAGGTGACGCCGTCGGAGCGCCGGGAGCCAGCGGTAGCCGATGCGCTCGGCCATCTCACTTTCACTGTCCAGCACCCGTCGGCTGATCTCGTGGAGCAGCTCCTCGTCCGTGGGACCCACGAGCTCCTCCGGGTCGAGCAGCCCGGCGCGCACCGACTCCTCGACGATGCGCTTGTACAGGGCCGTCGCCGATCGCACGGCGTGATGCCAGTAGACGTTTCGAAACATCTGATACTTCGCGAAGAGGAGGGACTCGAGGGCAGCCACCGCCTTCTCGTGCACCCCCACCTCGTACGTACCCGTATCGGGGTCCTGGAGGAGCTGAAGCCCCAGGAGGAGCCTCGAGACATCGACCTCACCGTACGGGACACCGCAGAAACGCGCGTCCCTCAACAGGTACTCCATCTTGTCGAGATCAAGGCTGCCGCTGACCAGACCGCGCAGCGGGATGTCGCTGCGACCGCGGATGAGTTCCGCGATCCGGTCGGAGGCCGTGAGCCCCAGCGGTGCGAGAGCATCGCGCAGCGATGTCGACGCGAAGAAGCGCTGACTCACCTCCTCGTGGTGGGCCGGGAGGTGCTCGCTTTCCAGCTCCTCGAGGGCGTGCGAGTACGCGTAGTGCCCGATGTCGTGGAGGAGGGCGGCGTAGGGGACGAGCTCTTCTCCCTCCCACGCCTCGGGAGCCACCCCACCCCGCTCCCGCAGATGCCGGAGCGCCGTACGGGTCAGGTGGTAGACGCCGAGCGCGTGGTCGAAGCGCGTATGCGTGGCGCCCGGGTAGACCAGGAACGCATGCCCGAGCTGCCGTATGTAGCGGAGGCGCTGGAACTCCGGCGTGTCCACGATGCGGACCGCGGTGGGATCCAGACGGATCGACTCCCAGAGTGGGTCGCGGACGAGCTTGTCCGAGCCGGTCATCTTCATGCCTCCCATTCTGCTGCCCCGAGAGGGCCGGTTCCATGTCCGGAGACGCCGCTTGGCGACCGGACCCGGCCCTTCCTATCTTCCCGAAGAAAGAGCGAAAGCGCCACCCCTAGAAGGGTGATCGGAAAGGGGAGCAGGCCGCGCTGCGGATGCCACGGCCCCAGATCCAAGGTGGAGCGACGACGCCATAGCCGTCGCTACGGCGAGGAGCTCCAACGACGGGGGGCACCCGCTCGCGAAGCGAGTGGGTCGGGCCGTGCCACCGCAGCCCTCCCACTCCCAAGGTTCGGTCAATCATAGCGTTGGGCGCAGGGTGGTTGCGCGGTTGATGCTTCGTCTCTCCTCGTCTCCGTAGCCACGGCTACGCCTCCTCGTCGTTCCTCGCCTGAACACGCGCAAGCACCGGGTACCCCTGGGTGGCGCGGCCTACTCCCCTTCCCGATCACCCTTCCAGGCCCGTGTTCGCGAACCCGACCCTGAGAGAGCACGTCCGCGCCACGGCCGAGAACCGGCCCGGGGTCTATCGCATGTTCGGGCCGGGCGAAGAGCTGCTCTACGTCGGCAAGTCGATCCGGCTCCGCACCCGTGTCCTCTCCTACTTCCGGGCCCCGCGTGGAGAGAAGGCGTGGGATCTGATCCGTGAGACGGCCCGAATCGAGTGGGACTACGTTCCGAACGAGTTCTACGCGCTCATCCGTGAGATGAAGCTCATCCAGGAGCTTCAGCCGCGCTTCAACGTGCGGCACCGGCGCAAGCGGATCTACGCGTTCGTGAAGGTGACCGCCGAGGCGGCGCCGAGGGTTTTGCCTGTCACCCGCGTCGCCGCGGACGGCGCGACGTACTACGGACCCTTTCCCCGGGTGAAGCGGCTCGCCCACATCGTGCGGGAGCTCGCGCAGGTGCTCGGGCTGAGGGACTGCCCGGGGACGACGCCGGTCTTCTTCGACGACCAGCTCGAGATGTTCGGGAGCGGACAGGTACCGAGCTGCGTCCGTGCCGACCTGCGGACCTGCCTCGCGCCGTGCTGCGGGCGTCCCCGTGCGGCCGAGTACGAGGCCGCGGTGGAGCGGGCCCGACGATTCCTCGAAGGCCGGGCCGAAGCACCGCTGCGCGACCTGGAGACGCTCATGCAGCGGGCGTCGGACGAGATGAACTACGAGTACGCAGCCGTTCTGCGCGACCGAATCGATCGCCTACGCGGCTTTCGCGACGAGCTGGTTGCGTTCCGTGGCCGGATGGAGGACCTGAGCTTCGTGTATCGGGTGCCGGGTTTCGCCGGGGACGACCGGATCTACCTCATCCGTCGGGGGCGCATCCGCCGGGAGCTCCGACACCCGAAGGGTCGGTCGGGGCGTGCCCGGGTGGCCCGCGCCATCGACGAGGTGTTCGGCGAGACCGATCTCGGTCCGGGCGCCCTCGCACCGCAGGAGGCCGCCGAGATTCTCCTCGTGGCGCGCTGGTTCCGCCTCAAGCCGAAGGAGCGCCGTCGGACCGTGGAGCCGGACGCGTGGCTGCAGGAGAGGCGACCCGCCTGAGGCCAACCCCTCGTCACCGTCGCGTCGGTCGCGACGCTCTCCTTCCTTTGGAGGAGCCAGCGCCCAGGACGGCGTCGTGGGCGTGCAACCCCCGTGCGCAGAATATGTCAAAGTGATATAGTCTCTTCGACAGTGTCACATTGACATATTCTTCCATGCCCCGACGAGCAGCACAGGACCACCTGCCCCTCCATCCGCTCGCATTCCGGATCCTGCTCGCCCTCATGGACGGACCGAGCTACGGCACGCGCATCGTCGACGAGGTCGAACGGGCCGAGGGTACCGTCCGCACCATCTACCCGGCGAACCTCTTCCGCCGCATCCGTGATCTGCTCTCCGACGGGCTGATCGAGGAGGCGGAGTCGCCGTCCGGGGCGGACCCGCGCCGGAGCTACGTGCGCCTCACTCGGATGGGCCGCGCCGTGGCTCGGGCCGAAGCGCTCCGACTCCGCGCGCTCGTGCGTGACGCCGAGCGCCACGATCTGCTCCCGGAGGCCCGATGAAGCACGGATCCGACCGGGCGCGAGTCTACCGCGCCTGCCTTCGGCTGCTCCCTCCCGACATGCGCCGGCGCTTCGGGCCAGAGATGGTCGCGATGCTCCTCGAGCGGCTCGACGCCGAACCGTCCCGCGGCAGGCGCGCCTTGATCCGGATCGGAGCCTTCGCCGACCTGCTCCGACAAGCCGCCGGGCTGCGTCGCGAGGCGCGGGACGCCCGGGGCGGAGCCACCGCCTTCGTTGGCGACGTACGGCAAGCCGTGGCCGCGCTCCGCTCGAGCCCCTTCCTGACCGCCGCCTCCGTCGCCACGCTGGGGCTCGGGATCGGAGCATCGACGGCCGTCTTCTCGGTCGCCGACGCGGTTCTGCGCTCCCCCCTGCCGGTCCACGAGCCCGACCGACTCGTCTTCGTCTGGCCCGAACAGAACGGAAACCGGACGATGGCCGAGCTCGCCGAGGCCGAGATGCGCTCACTCGAGCTCGTGTCCGGACTGAGCTCGTGGACGCTCACCCTCACCGGCTCGGGAGAGCCGCGGGAGCTCACCGGTCTCCAAGTCTCGCCGAACTACTTTCGGCTGCTCGGTGTCACACCGCTCCTGGGCCGGAGCTTCCTGGAGAATGAGGACCTCCCGGGCGCCGCCGACGTCGTGGTCCTCTCGCACGGCCTCTGGATCGACGCCTTCGGTGGGGATCCCGAGGTCGTCGGCCGAGTCATCGACCTGAGCGGAGGGGAGTACGAGCGTCGCCGGGTCGTCGGCGTGATGCCCGCAGGGGTCGAGAGGCTGTGGCGCGACGCGGACGTCTGGGTCCCCCTGGAGGGCGACCCCGCGCTCGACCTACAGAGCGACCCGAGCTGGTACGTAAATGCCCGACTGGGCCGGCTCGCCCCGGACGCGACGCTCGAGCAGGCGAGCGAGGAGGTGCGTGTCCACGCCCGAGGCGTGCAGCGGACGCTGCCCCGGATCTTCTCTGTGGAGGAGGCCGAGCGAGCGACGGTGCGAACGCTCCGGGATGTGCTCACGCAGGACGTACGCACACCGATCCTCGTCACCCTCGGAGCGGTCCTCCTCGTGCTGTTCATCGGCTGCTTCAACGTGGCCAACCTCATGCTCGCACAGAGCGACCGCCGGCATCGGGACCTCGCCGTGCGCGCCGCGCTCGGTGCCGGTCGGCGACGCCTCACACGCGGGCTCCTGGCGGAGAGCGGCGCGGTGGGCATCCTCGGAGGCGTCGTCGGCGTCGCGACGGCATGGGGCCTCGTCGCCACGCTGCGGCGCTTCGCGCCCCCGGACTTCCCGGGGCTACAGGACGTGGGCGTCGATGCCCCGGTCCTCGCGTTCGCGCTCGTGGCGACCCTCGGTGCCACGCTCATGGCGGGACTGATTCCTGCGTTGCGCGCCGGCCGTGTCGAGGCCCTTTCGATCCTGGCCGGCTCGAGTCGCGGAACGGCGGGAAAAGGGGCCGGCCGTATGACCTCGACACTCGTGGCGGCGCAGGTCGGGCTCGCGGTGGTCGTCGCGGTGGGGTCGGGACTGACGCTCCGTTCCCTGACGCGCCTGCTCGCTGTCGACCCAGGCCTCGATGGGGACGGGGTGATCGCCTTCACCGCGAATCCGCGCGACGGGGACTACCCCGACGGCGAGGCGTACCAGGGCTACTTCGGGGAGGTGACGGAACGGATCGCTGCGCTCCCCAACGTCGAGTCGGTCGGGGGGATCCACCTCCTCCCGGGCACCGTGGACAACTGGAGCTTCCCGACGCACCCCGAGGGATTCACCGTCGCCGACGACGAACCGACCCCATCGGTCAACTTCCGCGTCGTGCGCGACGACTACTTCGAGACCGTCCGGTTGCCCATCCTGCTCGGCCGCGGCGTGGCGAACCGCGACCGGCCGGACACCGAGCGGGTGGTGGCGGTCAACGAGGCCTTTGTCCGCACGTTCTGGCCCGACGTCGATCCGCTCGGGCGGACGCTCTCGATCTTCTCCGCGTCGGATCCGTCCTACCGCGTCGTCGGCGTCGTCGCGGACGTCCGTCAACACGGTCGAAAAGTCGAGCCTCGCCCCGAGATGTACTTCGCACACGGACAGCCGCCGTGGGACAACGTCGGCATGTGGATGATGGTTCGGCTGCGGTCGGGCCCGGAGCCCGCCTCGGTCGCGCCCGCCATCCGTGACGTCGTGTGGAGTGTGAACGCGGACGTCCCGGTGAGCGAGATGCTCCGTCTCGACGACGCCCTCGGACGCTCGACCCGCGGCGCCCGATTCCTCACCCTCCTCTTCACGGCATTCGGCGGCCTCGCGCTGGCGCTCTGCGCCGTCGGTGTCTTCGGCGTGACCGCGTACGTGACCGGACGACGCGTCGGGGAGTTCGGCGTTCGGGTGGCGCTCGGTTCGTCCCGAATCGAGATCGTGCGCACCTCCGTGGCCCGGGCGTTCGCTCCCGTGGCGGTCGGTCTCGCGTTGGGCCTCGCCGCGGCCCGACTCGGCTCGGACACGCTCTCGAGCGTGCTCTACGAGATCGATGCGACCGATCCCGTCACCTACGTCGGTGTCGGCGCGCTGTTGGCGCTCGTGGGCCTCATGGCGGCCGTCGTGCCCGCGTGGCGTGCCGCGAACGTCGATCCCGTGCGTGTGCTCGGATCGGAGTAAGGCGCGACCCGACGCGCGCTCGGCTCGGAGTAGACGCGCTCGAACCCTTTTCCCCCCCTCCGGCGAGCCACGTGCGTCAGCGTACGACGTCGTACTTGAGGAGCACGATCCCGTCGCTGAACGCCTCGGTGCTGTGGAGCTCGAGCTTCGTGGGTCCCGCCGCGCCGGACAGAAGCGGGATGCCCGACCCGAGAAGCACCGGAATCACCGCGACTTCGACGCGGTCGACGAGGCCAGCCTCCAGCAGGCTGCGGAAGAGCACGCCCCCGCCGAAGAGCCAGATGTCCTTACCCGGCCGCTTCTTCAGTTCGGCGACCACATGCTCGACGTCGGTGCCGACGACCTCCACCTCCGGATCGGAGGCCGGGTCGAGTGTCGTCGAGGCCACGACCACCTGCATCCCCTCGAAGACGGAGCGGCCTTCCTCGGTGGAGGTCGCCGTCTCGTATGTCCCCCTGCCCATGAGGAGCGTATCGATCTTCGCCAGCCAGATGCCGAAGTCGATGTAGTCTGCCGCCGGGATCCACCCGTAGCCGCCGTCCTCGTCCGCGATGAAGCCGTCCAGGCTCATCGCCACGGAGTAGCGGATGCGGCGTCCAGGAGTGTCGCTCAACCCGACACCCTCCTGAAGCGGGCACCCACCCCTGTCGATGCTCCGCTCATCCGCCCGGCCGCAGCTCGAAACGCTCCGCCGTCGCCTCCTCCACCCGCTCGCGCGAGTAGAAGACCGGGTGAAAGTCGTCGCCGGCCCAGTATTCGAACAGATTCCGGTAGAAGGGCGAGCGCGTGTCGCCGCTCTGGCCGGGCGTGTTCATGCCGACCGCACGATCCCAGTCGCCGGTGTCGACGATGATGCGGAAGGACGCGCCCGACGTCTGGTTGTCGCCGTTTCCGGTCTGGTTGACCGTCGAGCCGTAGCCACCACGCGGGAGCGGGCCGACCTCCAGCAGCGAGCGGGTCGAGGGGTCGACCGCGTTACCCAGGGGATGGCGGAGGTAGGCGTGGTGGTAGTCGGGCTGCCCGTAGCGCCAACCGTCCATCTCCGAGCCGAGCTTGTCTTCGAGCTCGGCGACGGCGCCTTCGAGCGACTCCAGAAGGAGCGCGTTGCGGGCAGCCAGGGGGTCCACACCGAGCGAGCCCGGCGGGACCATGATCGTTTCGATCACCCTGAACAGCGACAGATTCATGTCCAGACCGTCCGGCACCCGTGCGTCGCGGACACGGCGTCGGAGCTCCCCTTCCCATGCCGCATAGATGCCGGCCGCCACCGACTCCGCGTCCATGACGAAGTCCCACTCCAGGAGGCGTCTTCGTGCCTCCTCGACGCGCCCGCTCGCCGATACGGCGTCGAGCATGGGCACGAGCTGCCGGGCCGGAAGGGAGAGCTCGTCGGTCTGTAACCGCATCATGTCCGCCATGGAGAACCGCGTCCCGCTGCCGAGCACCTCGACGATCCTGAGCCAGCGGTAGGGATCCGACCAGTCGAAGCCGACCGCGTCCATGAACTCGTAGTCGCGCGGGATGAGGTCGTTGTTCGC
>JANQME010000295.1 GCA_028280205.1 Longimicrobiales bacterium | reverse complement strand
GACGCCGCTGTCGGTGACGCGGAGCCCGTCGCGAGCGCGCGGATCCCCGATCGCCTCGTCCATCAGGGTGATCGCGACGGCCTCCAGGTCACCTTCGCCCAACCGGCCGCGAGTGTGCTGAGTGACCTCCCGGCTCCGGAGCGGTACGGCGACGCGGGCAAGCCGCGCCCCGATCGGGGAGCCCTCGGGCCCGCCGACCACGGTGACGACCGCCGCGGTGCCGCCCTCGGTGCTCGCGGCGAGGAGGAGCGCGGCCGCGTCGGCGGCGGAGAGGGGCGTTCGGTCGTCGGACCGGCCGGCGATCGAGGCGTCGAGCTCCCCTCGGATGCGTGCGTACTCCTCGGGGGTGTCTATGTCGTCGACGACGGCCGGCTCGTCGAAGGCCACGAGCCGTGCCACGTCCAGGTGACGATGCACCACGGTGCGCGCACCGCCCTCGAGCGTCGGGTCGGCCAGCTCGCGGAACAGGCCGCGGCGGAAGAGGGCGGGGTGGCCCCGCTTGTTCCCGTGCATCGGGAGCGTCAGCGGAGCACCGGACGCGGTGGCCTCGGCGAGGAGGCGCCGTACGACGGCGGCGTCCACGAGCGGGTAGTCGAGCGGGAGCCACGCGATCCCGTCCGCGTCCGGTGGAATCGCCTCCAGCGCGAGCCGGAGCGAGGTGATCGGACCGTCTCCGGGTGCCTCGTTCACGAGGACGTCGACGTCGAGCCGCTCGGCCTCCGCCCGCACCTCCTCCTCGTCGGCCGCCACGACCACGAGCACCGGGGCGCAGCCGCCCGCGCGGAGGGCGCTCGTGACCCGCTCGAGGAAGGTCCGCCCCCCCAGCGCGAGCGTCGCCTTGGCTCGCCCCATACGCAGGGACGCGCCGGACGCCGGAACGACGCCCGCGAAGCGCAGGAGCTCAGCCATCGCGCCGGGTCTCCGGGAAGGCGTCGTAGAGGCTGCGGTCCTCTTCGGCGAGCCGGACGATCAGCGGTGCCGGCTCGAAGCGTGGCCCGAGCGCCTCGTGCAGCGCGCGCAGACGGTCGAGGATGCCGCGTGCGTGGAGGGTGTCCGCGAAACGGAGCAGCCCGCCGCGGAAGGGCGGGAAGCCGGTGCCCATGATCATGGCCAGATCGACGTCGCGGGCCGCGTGGACGATCCCGTCGTCGAGGATCCGGGCCGCCTCGTTCACCATCGCCAGAACCAGCCGACGGCGGATCGCTTCGTCCTCGTTGTTCCCGGCCGCGCCCGGCCCGCCGTTCCCGCTCCGCCCGCCCTCACCGTCCTTCGGCGCGGCGAGCCCGAGCACCGAGCTCAGCTCCGGGTCGACGCTCTTCTCCTTCCCCTTCTCGTAGCGGTAGAAGCCCAGCCCGCCCTTGCGACCCAGGCGGCCGGTCTCGCCCAGCTCCACCAGGAGCGGTGCAGGGGCCAGACGCTCGCCGAGCCCCTCGTGGAGCGACGCGCCGGCGTGGCCCGAGACGTCGATGCCGACCTCGTCGATCAGCCGAAGCGGACCCATCGGCATCCCGAACCGCTTCGCCACCCGATCGATCCGTTCGACGGAGCCGAGCTCCTCGAGCAGGAAGCCCGCCTCGTTCAGGTAGGGCCCGAGGATGCGGTTCACGAGGAAGCCCGGGCCGTCGCCGACGACCACCGGGACCTTTCCGAGCGCGACGCAGAGGCGATAGACCGTGGTCACCGTCCGGTCCGACGTCTGCGCGCCGCGGATCACCTCGATGAGCGGCATGCGATGGACCGGGTTGAAGAAGTGCATGCCACAGAAGCGCTCGGGACGCGCCAGTGCCCCGGCCATCTCGGTCACCGAGAGCGACGAGGTGTTCGTGGCCAGAACGCAGTCGTCCGAGACGTGCGCCTCGGTCTCCTTCAGGACCGCCTTCTTCACGTCCATCCGCTCGACGACCGCCTCGACCACGAGGTCGGCGGCGCTCAGACCGTGGTATTCGAGGCCGCCGGCGATCCGTTCGCGGGCCTGGGTCGCCTCGCGCCGGGTCATGCGTCGACGCTGCACCGCTTTGTCGAAGAGGGACTCGGCGTGCTGCAGCCCTCCGGTCACGGCCTCGTGTCGGATGTCCTTCATGTAGACCCGGACCCCCCGGGTTGCCGCGAGCTGGGCGATGCCCCCACCCATGACGCCGGCGCCCAGGACGCCGAGCACCCCGACCGGGCGGCCCTTCGCCTCGCGCGTCGGCGCGACCTCGTCCCCGTCACCTCCGTGCCCGTCCCGTTCCGCACGTTTCGCGCCCTCCAGCCCCGTCCCCTTGCGGGCCGCCTCGCGCATGTGGAAGACGTGCACGAGGTTCTTGCACACGGGTGATACGACGAGACGGGCGCCCTCCCGTGCCTCGGCGGCGAGGCTCTCTTCGATCGACCCGCCGAGGTGCGCGCGCAGAAGGTCGAGGATGCGCAGCGGTGCCGGGTAGTTGCCGCCCGTCGTCTGAATGACCTTGCGCCGCGCCATGGCGAGCACGATCCGGCGCCCCGGCGGCGTATCGTCCATCGCCCGCGTGAGGAGCGAGCGGCGCCCCCGCTTCGATCCGCCCGCCTTCGACGCGCCTCCTTCCCCCGCGCCTACCGTCGCCGCGCCTCCGGCCGCCACCGCACGGAGCACGGCTCGGACTCCCTCCTCCAGGGCACCCGTCGCGACGACTTCGGTCGCCAGCCCGATGCGCTTCGCCTTGCGGGCGTCCACCCGCCGGCCGGTGAGGAGCATGTCCAGCGCGGCCTGGAGCCCCACGAGCCGGGGAAGCCGGGTCGTCCCGCCCCACGCCGGGAGGATCCCGAGCTGAACCTCGGGCAGGCTCATCGTCGTCTTCCTCGCGTCCGTGAGGACACGATGGTCGCAGGCGAGCGCCATCTCGACGCCCCCGCCCACACACACCCCGTGAACGGCGGCGACGGTCGGGACGGGGAGCGAGGCGATGTCGTTGTAGATGCTCTGCCCGACGCGGATCGTCTCCTCCGCGACGTCCGGGTCCTCGATCGAGGCGATCACGTCGATGTCCGCGCCCGCGATGAAGGATTCGGGCTTCCCGCTCCGCACGACGATCGCCCGGACCCTGCCCTCGCGCGCGGCGGCACGGGCCTCGTCCAGCGTCTCGCCGAAGCGCAGCATGACGGCTTCGGTCAGGACGTTCACCGAGCGGTCCGGATCGTCGAACGTGATCCACCCGACGTCCTCGGCGTCGATCTCGAAGGTGGGACTCGGACGGGGCGTCATCGGACGATGGTTGGAGCGGGGGCGACCGTGGACGGAAGACCCCGAAAAGTAAGCCGCCCGGGCGCCGGGGCGCCCGGGCGGCGAGCGGACCGAGGTCCGGCGGTCCCGCGTCGGATCAGAGCTTGATCCGCTCCTCGGCGTTCGAGCGGGTGAGCGTCACCGTCATCGGCTCACCGCCTTTCTCGACGGTGATGGGGACGTTCCAGTACAGCTCCGTGTACGGCAGCTCGTAGCGGGCGTGCACCCAGTACTGCCCGGGCGCCACCCGGAGGTTGCCGCGGGCGATGCCGCTCGCGTCCGTGGTGTCGACCACCCAGTCGAGCCCGGTCTCCGCCGCCGCGTCCGCGAAGACGGTTCCGATGTCGGCGAACGCCTCGTCGGCCCAGTTGTCCTGCAGAATGCGCACGGAGTCGGAGGCTCGGATCGTGCCGCGCTGCAGCTCGTCGAACACCTCGAAGGTACGCTCGACCTCGCGCTCCGCGGCGCCGTACTGGCTGTCCCAGTCCTGCCACTCGCGGAAGAGGGCGACGTAACGAGCCTCCCCGCGCGAGTACTGCTCGAGGGCGTCGTTCAGACTCGTGAGCGTATCCCGGATCGTCTGCCAGTCGCGCTGGGCGGCGTCCCAGTCGGCCTGGGCGGCCTGCACGGCGTTGCGGGCATCGATGAGCTCCTGCGGCACCTCGGGCTCCGGCGTGCCGTACGCGCTCGCCATCTGGTCGAAGAGCCCGTCGCGGTCGAACGGGACCAGTTGGACCTCGATGTCGGAAAGGGCTTGGGTCATCATCCCCTCCCCGTCGGGGTTGGGCATCTCGACCTCGATCGACACGACCACCTCGGCGGGGCCGCATGCTGCAGTGGCCACCAGGAGGCTGAGGGCGAAAGGGAGGGTCCTGCTCATGGAGAAACTCCGTCGTACGTCGGACACAAGGGGGCGAAGCGCTCGAAAGTAGTGGCCGGAAAATCGCGCATCAACCTCGGGGCGCGACCGATCGTGGGCCGCCCGCCACGTCGGGTCGGGGCGCCGGGGGCGCCCCGGGCTTCGTCAGTTGCGGACGTAGTCGGGCAGGATGAACGCGACCGGGTCCTGAGCCACGCCGTTCACCTTCACCTCGTAGTGGAGGTGCGGCGCGGTCGTGATCCCCGTACTCCCCACCTGCGCGATGACGTCTCCGCGGGTGACCTCGTCACCGACCTGGGCGATCAGCTTGGACGCGTGTCCGTAGAGCGTGCGGAGCCCGAAGCCGTGGTCGATCTCCACCGTGAGGCCGTAGCCGACGACCCACCCCGAGCGGATGATCCGCCCCTTCGCGGCCGCGAAGATCGGGGTCCCGGTCGGTGCCGAGATGTCGATGCCCTCGTGCGGAAGCGGCCGATTGTGCACCGGGTGCATCCGCGAGAACGAGAAGCGCGACGACAGCCAGCCGCGGGTGGGCAGGATCGACGGGGTCGACTCGAGCAGCTCGCGGTGTGAGAGGGCCGAGTCCGTCGCCTCTTCGAGACTCTCCGCGAGCAGCCGGGCTCGACGCTCGAGCGCGCTCAGGTCGTACCCGGTCGCGAAGATCGTCTTCGTCGTGACCGAATCGACGGCCCACAGGGGCGACGTCTGCGGCGATCCCTGTCCGGGGCCACCGACGCCGGCCTCCAGCACCTCGGGGTCGATCACCTCGAGACCCGCGATGCTCCGGAAATGGGCGTCGTTGGCGGCGACGCGGTCGAGTGCGCCCTCCAGCTCGGTCATCCGGCCCTGGAAGCGCGCCAGCTCCTCTTCGAGGACCTGGTTGCGGGCCGCGAGGTTGCTCGCCCGGGCACTCTGCAGGGAGTAGGCACTGAGGACGAGGGCTCCGGCTACGACGAGGACCGCCGCGAAGGCGCCCCCGCCGGCGAGCCACTTCAATGTCGAGGTCGTGAGCGTGTATTGCTGGACCGGGTCGTCGTCCCCTCGCACGACGAGGAACGTCCACCTGTCTCCGGCCATGAGGTCCGCCTGGTCTCCATGTGGGTCGAACTACGCGACTGCAGCACGTCGGGGGGATCGCGCCCATCTGCGAGTCGAAGAGGCCTGGGGGACCTTCGACGGGTACCGATCTCCAAGCTAGGAGGGCTCCGAAAACGAAGTCAAGCGGGAACGGGGTCGCGCTCGTGAAACATGGTGCGAACACGGACCCCGATCAGGCGTCTCCCTCCGAGGCCCAGCCCGGATCCACGCGCGGGAAGAGCGGGTCCCCCTTCGCGACGCTTCGGCCCGCGAGCGGAACGGTCAGTGAGTCGTCCAGACGGGGCACGCCGTCGAGCCCGAGTCGCCGCGCGAGCTCCTCCATCTTCGACGGGCACACGGGCTGGAACAGGGCACAGAGTACCGTGAGGGCGCGGACCAGGGAGGCGAGCGTCTCGTCGAGGGCGTCGGCCTCGGCCGGATCCTTCGCCTGGGCCCAGGGCTGTCGCTCCTCCACGTACCCGTTCGCGGTCCGGGCGAGGTCCATGGCGGCCGCGAACGCGTCGTGCACGCGGTGCCGGCCCATCGCCTCGCGGGCCGACTCGAGCGCGCGCTCCGCGTCCGCGGCGAGGCCGTCCGCCGCGGTCTCCGGTACGACGCCGTCCCGGTACTTGCCGATCATCGAGATCACGCGACTCGCCAGGTTGCCCAGCACGTTCGCCAACTCGTCGTAGCGGGCCAGGAAGCGTTCGGGCGTGTACGAGGCGTCCGACCCGGTCGGCATCTCGCGCATCAGGTACCAGCGCACCGCGTCCGTGCCGAAGTCCTCGCGCAGCGCGAGCGGGTCGACGACGTTGCCGAGCGACTTGGACATCTTCGTCTCGCCCACGACCCACCACCCGTGGGCCAGGATCTGCCGCGGGAGCGGCAGCCCGACACCCAGGAGCAGCGTCGGCCAGTACACGGCGTGCGTGGTCAGGATGTCCTTGCCGATGACGTGCATGTCGGCTGGCCACCACGAGCCCGAGACGTCGTCGAACCCCTGCGCGCTCGGCTCGGCGGTTGGGTCGATCGCGCCCGAAGCGGTCAGGTAGTTGATGAGCGCGTCGACCCAGACGTACGCGACGTGCTCCGCGTCGAAGGGGAGCTCGATGCCCCAGGAGACGCGTGACTTCGGCCGGGAGATGGAGAGGTCGCCGAGCGGCTGGCGCAGGAAGCCGAGGATCTCGTTGCGCCGGATGTCGGGCACGATCCACTCGGGGTTCTCCTCGATGTGGCGGACCAGTGCGTCCTGCCAGGCGCTCATGCGGAAGAAGTAGTTCCTCTCCTCCACGCGAATCACCTCGCGGCCACAGATCGGGCAGAGGCGGTCCGGCCCGATGTCCTTCTCGGTCCAGTAGCGCTCGTCGTGGACGCAGTACCACCCAGAGTACGTGCCTTCGTAGATCTGGTCGTGCTCCCAGAGGCGCTGGAGGAAGGCGGTCACGACCGCTTTGTGCTCCTCCTCCGTGGTGCGGATGAAGCGGTCGTGCGAGGTCCCCAGCCGCTCCCACGCGGCCGCGAAGCGCTCGGCCATCGTGTCGCAGAGCTCCATCGGGGTCACGCCGCGCTTCGCAGCCTCGTCCTGGATCTTCTGCCCGTGCTCGTCGGTGCCGGTCAGGAAGAGGACGTCACGCCCGTCCTGTCGATCGAAGCGGGCGAGCACGTCGGTCAGGATCGTCGTGTAGGCGTGGCCCAGGTGCGGCTCGCCGGACGCGTAGTAGATCGGCGTCGTGTAGTAGCTCCGCGGACGCTTCGCGTCTGGACTCGTGGGGCTCGCACCGCTCATCCGCCGTCGCCCCCGTCCCGCGTACGACCGGCCCGCGGGCCGACCTCCTGCTTGAGCTCTTCGAGGTCCACGATGCGCCGCTCGCCGTCCCCGCCGCGCAGCGTCACCCGGTCCCGCCAGATGTCGACGGCCACGACCTTTTCTTCTCCGCGCGTGGTCCGGATCGTCTTCCCTTCCCGGGGGAAGCGCCGGCGCGACTCCACGTAGGTGCGGTGCTCGAACATGAGGCAGCACATGAGGCGGCCGCAGCACCCGCTGATCTGCGCGGGGTTCAGCGAGAGCCGCTGGTCTTTGGCGAGCTGCAGCGAGACCGGCTTGAGCTCGGGAAGCCAGGTCGAGCAGCAGAGCTCGCGTCCGCACCGCCCCACGCCCCCGAGGAGCGCCGCCTCGTCCCGCACGCCGATCTGCTTCAGTTCGATCCGGGCCCGGAAGGTCCGGGCGAGGTCACGCACGAGCTGCCGGAAGTCGACCCGCTTCTCGGCCGTGAAGTAGATGAGCAGCTTGTTGCGGTCGAACTGCCACTCTGCCTCGGTGACCTTCATGCGGAGGCCGTGCTTCTCCACGAGCCCCCGGGTCTCCGCGCGCACGCGGTGCTCGTCGGTCCTCAGGTCGTCGAGCCGGGCCACCTCTTCGGGCCGCGCGTGGCGGACCACGGTGCGTTCCGGCGCGGGCGTGGCGCATCCGCCGCTCGACGCGGAGCACTTCCGCTCGGCGATCGCGCCGACGGCGGTGACCTCCCCGATGTCCTCGCCCCGGTCCGCCTGCACGACGACGTGCTGGCCGGGGTGCACGTCGACGCCCCGGCTGGAGAAGTAGTCCTTCCGCGTCCCCTTGAAGCGGACCTCTACGAAGTGCGACACGACCGGCTCACGAGGATGGTCAATCGACGCGCCAGGCGCCGATCGCTTCGTACTTGGCCCAGCGCTGCGCGAGGAGCTTCTTCACGGAGAGCTTGCCCAGCTCGTCGAGCGTCCGGCCGAGTGCCTCGGCGAGCCGTGACGCGGCTTCGTCCCAATCCGAGTGTGCACCCCCGTGCGGCTCCGGCACGATCTCGTCGCAGATCCCGCTCGCGTGGAGGTCGGCCGCGGTCAGGCGGAGCGCGTTCGCGGCCTTCTCCTTGTGCTCGGCGGAGCGCCACAGGATCGCCGCGCACCCCTCCGGCGAGATCACCGAGTAGATCGCGTGCTCCAGCATCAGGATGCGGTCCGTGAGACCGATGCCGAGCGCGCCGCCCGACATCCCCTCCCCGATCACGATCGAGACGACGGGAACCTTCAGGCGCGACATCTCGCGCAGATTGAAGGCGATCGCCTCGCCGATGCCGCGCTCCTCGGACCCGAGGCCCGGGTACGCCCCCGGGGTGTCGATGAAGGTGACGACCGGTCGGCGGAACTTCTCGGCCTGACGCATCAGGCGCAGCGCCTTGCGGTACCCCTCGGGGTGGGGCATCCCGAAGTTGCGATGGAGGTTCTCCTTCATGTCGCGGCCCTTCTGCTGGCCGACGATCATCACCGAGCGCTTCCCCAGGCGTCCCCAGCCGCCGACGATCGCTTCGTCGTCGCGGAAGGTCCGGTCGCCGTGGAGCTCGATCCAGTCCGAGAAGACCCGCTGTACGTAGTCCAGTGTGTACGGACGCCGTGGATGGCGCGCGACCTGGACCTGCTCCATCGGGCCGAGCGTCGCGTACGTCTGCTCGCGGAGCTCGTCGAGCTTGCCGCGCAGGACGGTGACCTCGTCGGACACGTCGATCCCCCGGCGGTCCGCCAGATCGAGCAGCTTCTCGATCTGGTCCTGGATCTCGACGATGTCCTTCTCGAACGCTAGGTGCACGGCGAACGTCCGCTCGTTTCGGGTTCAGAGGCCCGTCGGGCCGGGGTCTCCCGGCTCCGAGCGGGTGGGAAACCTCGCCGTCGGCGGGGCGGCTCCGCAAGCTGGCGCGGGGCTTCCTGCTCGTGCCGCCCTTCCCGCGGGCTCAGCCGAGTCCTTTCAGCACCCACCCGTCGGGGTCGAGCACGACGGAGGTCGGCTCACCCGCGATCCCCTCCAGCGTGACGGTCGTCTCGCGCCCTTCGACGACGATCGACCGCCGGATCGGTGCTCCGTCCACCTCGAGCTCGACCTCCATGGGGACGCGGAACGCCGGCCAGCTCTCCCGCTGGACCTGGCGCACGGTGAGGCGGACCGCCCCGTCGCCGGAGCCCTGTCCGGGTGCCCACTCGACGTCGGTCTCGAACGTCGGGAAGCCGGGCTCGTAGATCCACTGTCTGAAGAACCACTCCAGATCCCGCCCGGACGCCTCTTCCATGACGGCTCGGAAGTCGTCGGTGAGCACGGCCGAGTGCAGGTGGCGCGCGTAGTACTCCCGGATGCCCGCGAAGAAGACGTCGTCGCCGAGGATCCCGCGCAGCATGTGCAGCACCCACCCACCCTTCGGGTAGTTGTTGACGTTCAGCAGGGCGAAGAGGTCCTGCTCCTCCGGGTCGTAGATCGGCCGCTCCACGTCGGGCGAGCCGACCACGCGCCACCGGCTCTGCTCCATGAGGGCACGGAAGTCGTCCACGCCGTCGGCGGCTTCGAAGAAGAGCGCGCCGAAGTACGTCGCGAAGCCTTCGGAGAGCCACAGGTGGTGCCAGCTCGACTCCGTGACCGCGTCGCCGAACCACTGGTGCGCGATCTCGTGCGAGACGGTGCCTTCCATGTTGCGGCCGTTCGCGATGCCCTGCTCGGAGTAGAAGATCGCCGAGGCGTTCTCCATGCCTCCGAAGCGCGTGGCGGACTGGACGTTGGCGAGCTTCTCGAACGGGAACGGCCCGATCAGGTCCGTGAAGTAGTCGACCATCTCGGCGGCGCGCCGGAAGGACGGCTCGGCCCGCTCCACGTCCTGCGGATAGATCCAGGAGGTGACCTCCACGCAGCCGTCTTCGCGCGGCGACGCCGGCGCCTGGCCGCACGCGGCCAGCCCGATCGTGGTGACGGTGAGGTCGGCCGCGCCGATCACCATGTTGTACGGGGAGATCGGCACGCCGACCTCCCAGATCCAGCTCCGGCGTTCCCCCTCGGGCCCGATTGCGTCCGGGGGCGTAGGCGTCGGCTCGCCGGTTAGGTGGCCGTTCGCGATCACCTTCCACTCGACGGGCGCGTGCACGGTGTAGCGCACGGTCGCCTTGTCCGCGGGGTGGTCCACGCTGGGCAGCCAGAAGCGGGTGCGGTTCGGCCAGTTGTCCACGAACGCCGACGGCTCGCCGTGGACGTTCTCGCGGATGATGAGGCCGTCGTCGGGGACGCCCTGGTAGCGTACGGCGACCCCGACGGTGTCGCCTGGGGCGCGACCGTCGAGCGGCACGTAGAGGACCCCTTCCTCGTGCCGGAACTCGACCGCCGCACCGTCGAGCGTCACCTCGTCGACGGCGAGCCCGGTGAAGTCGAGTGGCAGGGTCGGATCGGCGGATTCGACCGCGACGCGCACCTCGGTCGCGCCCTCGAACCAGAGCACGCCGAGGCCGAGCCCGACTTCCACCTCGTAGTGCACCACGTCGACGCCGGGCGCGTACGGACCCGGCGGTGGAGCCACCCCGGCCGGGATCGGCTCGGGCTCCTGCGCGGCGGCAGGAACGGCGGGGGCGAGGGCCGTGAGCGCGAGGGTCGCAAAGGTGGCCGTGCGGGGCAGGGGTGCGACCGTGAGGGCCGCGGCCTCGGGGGTCGCCGGGACGCTGCATTTCCGTGTCCCGCTCACGCCGCTCTCTCCACTCACGGCGTTCTCTTCTCGAAGGCCTCGACCTCGGTGAAGTCGCGGAAGCGCCCCCAATAGCGTGCGTACGCCTGCGCCATCCGGGGGCGCAGGTCGACCCGCGGCGCGCCGACCGACTGGTACGCCGCGAGCGCCTCCATCTTGACGATCATCTCCGCCCGCACGTCCGCGAAGTGCGTCGGGGTGAAGTCGAGGCCGGTCGTGGCGGTCTCGTACCCGAAGACGTGCGGCACTTCGGCGAGGGTCTCGGCGGCGATCTGGTACGCACGCCGCCGGTCCGCGTCCCGGTCGTCCGGCGCGGGCAGGTAGACGGAGGTGGGCCGGAGCTCGTTCAGCGTCCGCTCGAGGAGGTCGCGCTGCCCGGCGACGTCCCCGAGCAGGGTGCGGTCGACGCGGAACTCGGCCCCCAGGATCGACGCGGCGATCGAGGCCGCTTTGAGCTCGGACTGCGTGTCCTCGGTCTCCGGACCCAGGATCGGGACAATCACGGCCCGGCCACCCGACTCGATGGCGCGCATGAGGGAGCCCCCGCACCCCATCTCGGCGTCGCCGACGCGTCCTTCGACGACAAGGATGACGTGCCCGCGCTCCGCCTGTGGCCCTTCGGTCTCGCGCGCCTGCTCGATCATCGACTCCACGCGCGACACGAAGTCGTTCTGGGTGAGCGGCTTGATCATCACCTGGTCCGCGCCGGCCCGCAGCGACTGTTCCTCGTACTGGGCCTGCGTGTACCCGGTGGTCACCAGCACGGGGACCCGCGGGTGCGCGGCGCGCATCGCCCGGATCACCGCGAACCCGTCCGAGCCCGGCAGGTTGAGGTCCGTGACCAGGAGGTCCCACGCCTCTCGATCGATGAGCTGCAGCGCCTGGTCCCCGTCCTGCGAGTGGACCACGGAGAAGCCCGGCATCGCGTTGAAGAACGTCTTGACCAGGTGCGCCTGGTCGAAGGCGTCCTCCACGTAGAGGACGCGGATCGTGTCGGGGGTGTCGGTGCTCACGTCGGCGGATTCGGGGATCGGTCGGGAACGGGCTCGGGCACGAAGAACCACACGATGAGGCCCATCGCCAGGACGGCCGCGGCGGACAGCACCGTGTTCGAAACGTAGCCTACCTCTGCGAAGAGCGGCCCCGCCACCGCGCCGCCCAGCGCGAAGCCGACCTGTCCGAGCGCCACGGTCAGACTCATGAGCGAGCCTCGGCGCTCGTCCGAGACGAGGGCGGTCAGGAGGGCGGAGAAGGGGCTGATGCGCGTCGCGACCAGAACCATGAAGAAGAAGAAGAAGACGTACGCGCTCACCGGGCCCGTCACCAGCCGGACGGTTCCGAGCATGAGGATCGAGAGACCCAGGCAGCCGAGCAAGATGATCCGCTTGCGCCCGATCCGATCCGAGAGCTTCCCGACCTGGGGCCCGGTCAAGACGTTGGCGATCCCGCCGACCAGGAACATGAGCGCGATCTGGTCTCCCGTGACGCCCAGATCCCGCTCGAGCCAGGTGGGAAGGTAGATCACGAAGATCGACACCCCGAGGAACATCATGAAGAAGGCGATCGCGGCCCATACGATCTCCGGCCTCTTCAGCATCGTGGCGTAGTCCGATGCCGCCTGACCCACCGTGAGCCGGGCGCGGCTCCGCTTCACGTCGGGCTGCGGGACGCGCAGGGCGAGGAGGAGCACCGTCGCCGCCATGGTGGCGGCGAAGAGGTAGAAGGGTGAGCGGAAGCCCCAGCGACTCGCCATGAGGATGCCGAGCGGAATGCCGAAGATCTGGCCGAAGGCGCTCCCGCTCATGACCCAGCCCGTAGCCCACCCCCTGCGCTCGTACGGGAAGTAGTCTCCGATGTAGGAGACCGCGGCACCGCTGAGCATACCCCCGGCGCACCCGGCGAAGATGCGCACCGCGATGAACGACACGTAGCCCGTGACCAGCCCGTGCAGGCAGAGCGCCACCGTCATCGTTCCGGTGCCGAGGATGAGGATGCGCCGCCGCCCGATTCGGTCCGAGACCGGTCCGGCCAGGATCGCGAACACCCCGACCATGATCGAGTAGACGGAGACGAGCGTGCCGAGCATCGAGTCCGCGATCTGGAGCTGGTCGCCGATCATGGGCAGGATCGGCGACAGGATCATCGTCTGGCTGCCCGAGGAGAAGACGAGCAGCCAGAGGGTGAAGACGACCAGGTACGGCTCGGCTCCGGTCGGCGGAGTGGGGGTGCGGGTCGCGTCTGGGGCGGGTGAGGGCTTCGGGGTGGCCGCGGCCTCCGGGGTCGGTGCGGCCTCCGAGGCGGATGAGGCCTCGGGGGCGGGCGAGGGCGCCGGTGCGGCTGTGGTCTCGCGGGCGGGCGAGGTGCCGGAGCCTGGTGTGGCCTCCGGTCCAGGCGAGGCGCCGGGCACGTCCGTCGCCCCGACTCGGCTCAAGCGCCGGTCCGGTCGATATAGCCCGGATAGCGCTGCACGGTGGGCATCATGACGAGGTTGAAGATGTCGACGTGCTCCGGCGCGTTCGCGACGTAGACGCAGGCGTCCGCAACGTCGTCGGCAGTGAGCGGCTCCGTGGTCGAGTAGACCGAGTCGGCGCGCTCGGTGTCGCCGTCGAAGCGGACCTCGCTGAACTCCGTCTCCGTGAGGCCGGGATCGACGCTCGAAACGCGGATGCGGGTGCCGAGCAGGTCGATGTTCATCGCCTCACTGAGCGCCTTCACCGCGAATTTGGTCGCGTTGTAGACCGCGCCCTTCGGGTAGACCCAGCGCCCCGCGATGCTCCCGATGTTGATGATGTGGCCCGAGTCGCGCTCGACCATGTGCGGCACGACCGCGCGCGTGACGTATAGAAGACCCTTCACGTTCGTGTCGATCATCTCGTCCCAGTGATCGAGGCTGCCCTCGTGGAGCTTGTCGAGCCCCTTCGCCTTGCCCGCGTTGTTGATGAGCACGTCGGGCACGAGCCCGGCGCCCGCGAGGTCGTCGACGTAGGCCGTGACCGCCGCCCGGTCCGTGACGTCGAGCGCGTCGGCCCGGGCCTCGATCCCGTGCTCGGTGCTCAGCTCCTCGGCGATCTCGCGGACCCGCTCCACGCGGCGGGCCGAGAGGAGGAGGTGCGTGCCGTGCGCGGCGAAGTGGCGGGCGCACGCCTCACCGATGCCGGCCGATGCGCCCGTGATCAGGACGCGCTTGCCCGTGAGTCTGTTCATCCGGAGTGAGGTGGGGTCGAGGTGTTGGGGTGGAGGACGTGGGGTCTCAGGTGGGGCCGCGGGAA
>JANQME010000266.1 GCA_028280205.1 Longimicrobiales bacterium | reverse complement strand
CGGGCCACCAGGTCGCGGGTTCGGGCCGCCTTCCACACCGTCGAAAGGAGGCGATCCGGGTCGACGGGCTTCTCGAGGAAGTCGAATGCGCCGAGCTTCATCGCCTGCGTGGCGGTCGAAACCGTGCCGGTCCCGGTCACGAAAACGACCTGGGGACGCAGGGGATCTTCGCCGATGGCCTGGAAGACCTCGAGACCGTCGAGGCCGGGCATGCTGAGGTCGAGCACCGCGACGTCGAACACGCGCTCGCGGAGCGCGCGCAGCGCGGCCCTTCCATCGGGCACGGTTACCACGAGGTGACCCTCGTCGGACCCGTTCAGCACGGATTGCGTGAAGAGACGCTGGTCCGCGTCGTCGTCGGCCACCAGGACCGAGAGCGGGCGCTCGACGGAAGAAGACATACCGAGTGGTCTACCACCCGGGGGAGAGCACCGCAAGCGAACCGGCACGCCCGGGATACCCACAAAGCGAAGACCCCGCGGACCGAGGTCCGCGGGGTCGAAGGGCCCACCGCATAGGGGGGGATCGGTGAGACCCTCCTGGGGGGGAGGCGAAGTGGCTACGGGACCGGTCCCTGGGGGGGAGTTTACGAACTTCGCTTCGTCCTGCCGGCGAACCGGCGAAACCCGGCCCCGTAGCCGCATTGTTGGTTGTGACCTCAAGGAAGGGCAAGCGCGGTGCCAAGGAGACCGAGGCGTGTAAAATATTGCTGTACAATATCTTATACCACGTACTACCGGTCGGGGTGAAGCAGCCGAACTGTCCGATTCGGACAGCATGACCGGACACGCTGGCCGGTCGGGGCGATCGGGTGGCCCGCGACGGAGTCGAGCGGGGGCGCATGTAGCGAACGGGGCGCGACGATCAGCCGGGCGGTCCCGCGTTGACCCGCACCTCGCGCACGAGGATCTCGACGGTCAGCGGGGCCCCGTCGCCCTCCAGCATCGCGCGGAACTGCTCGAGCTGACTCGCCATCATCGATTCGACCATGGCGCGCTGCTCGGGAGGCAGGCCATCCAGCTCACGCTGCATCTCCTGGAACTGCGCCCGCGTCTCCGCGTCGATCGCGGCCCCCAGACCCTCGATCGTCACGAGCGTCCGGTAGGCCACGAGCATGCCTCCGACCTCGCGGTAGTCCCCCAGCCGCACGGTCGTGGTCACCGGATGCGTGCCCTCGGCGTTCGTCATGTCGCCTTCGAACACCAGTTGGCGGGGAGCATAGGTGTCGACGTCGAGGAAGAGCGAGCCTCGTCGGGCCACGAACTCGGCGTCGGGCGATACGTCGTTCCAGGCGTCGAATCCCGAGAAGTCGTCGATGCTCAGGACGTGCAGCTCGTAGTCGTCGACGCGGCGGCGGCCCTCGTACTCGGCCCGCCGCGCGAGCTCCTCACCCCACGCGTACACCTCGTCCACCCCGCCCTGTCCGGAGTCGGAGAAGTCCGTGACTCCGGCCGAGTTCGCGCGAAGCCGGAAGACCGGACGCCCGTCCATCGTCTCCTTCACGAAGTAGGAGACGGTCTCGATCCCCATCGCATCCTGGACCAGGGTATAGTCTTCGACGCCCTCGGCCCGGCGCTCGTACTCCGAGAGCATGCGATCCACGATCTCGGCAGCCGACTGCGCCTCGACACCGGACGCGGCAACGGCGAGCGCGGCCGTCGCGAGGGTCGCACCGTGAACGACTCGGTCCCGCACCCTGCCTCCCGACGTCGGATCCGGATGGGCCCCCCGCCCACGCGTGGCCGTCAGCCGCCCGACACGGTGAACTACTGGACCCGGCGCCCGGTCGATGCCTCGCCGACGTAGAGGTTGCCCTGCGAGCCGACCCCCATGCCGTGCGGCCGGATGAACTGACCCACCTGTCGTCCGCCCCGTCCGAAGTTCCCGACGACCTCCAGGTCCGACCGGCGCAGAATCCACACCTTGTGGTTCGTACCGTCCGCGAGGTAGAGCCACTCCTGCTCCGGATCCGGGGAGAGCTCGATCACGAAGGACGATCCGGACGCGAGCGTTCGCGGGAGGATGATCCGCTCGGTCACGAAGGTACCGTCCTGCTGGAAGACCTGGATGCGGTTTCCTCGCCGGTCGGCGACGTAGATCAGTCCGTCGTCGGAGCCGACGAGCCCGTGCACGGTCGAGAACTGCTGGGGCGGGGCGTCCGAGTGCCGGGGCCCTCCCCAGTCGTACTCGTAGTCGTCGACGGGCTGCTCGCCGTACGCGCCCCAGTGACGGAGGTACTCGCCGGTGTCGCCGTCGAACACCACGACACGCCGGTTCCGGTATCCGTCGGCCACGAAGACCTCGTTCGTTCCGGAGTCGACCCAGATCCCGGCCGGCCCGCCCAGCAGCTCGGTGTCTCCGCTCCCACCGGTGACGTCGTACTCTCCGATCTGCATGAGGAGCTCGCCGTCGCGCGTGAACTTCATCACCCGGTGGTGACGGTAGGTACCCACCCAGACGTTGTCCTGGTGATCCACGAAGAGTCCGTGGGCGTTGCGCGGGAACTCCGAGACGTCCTGCGTCGCGGGGTCGCCCCATCCCTGCACCACGTTGCCCTCGGGGTCGAACTCGACCACGACGGGCGCCGGACGGCAGCACGTCCCGATGGGCGGGTCCTGAACCGCCGACGTCTCCTCGGGCGTAAGCGTTTCCGGGAGGTGGGTCACCCATACGTGGTCCCGGGCGTCGACGAAGACCGCCGTGATCGATCCCATGATCCAGTCGTCCGGCATCGTACGCGGCCACGTCGGATCGACGGTGAAGCTGGGCACACCGCGGGAGTCCGCTGCGCTCGCCGTGCTTCCTTGCACGGCGTCCGACGCATCCCCGGTTCCGCACGCGGAGATCGAGAAGGTCAGCGCGATGGCCGCGGCGAGGCGAGCGGGCGGCGCCAGGAGCGTCTCCCGGGTGAGGTTGGGCACGGTCGAGGAGATGGGGTCGGGCACGGAGGGCGTCATCGGGTCGCGTTTACGGAGGGGTCGCGTTGGCGGAGGGAGAGACCGGCCGGCCGGAACCGACCGGAAGAGACGGCCAAGGTAGGGCCGTCAGCCCCGCCCGGCGACGTGCGCCGTCCCGGCGGCCCGACCGGCCGCGAACTCCTGAACGAACGCCGCGAAGCGCGTCAGATCGGCACCTACCGTCGGGATGCCGACCGAGACGCGGAGCGCACCCACCGCGGCGTCGGGCCCCATGCAGCGCGCGAAGCGGGAGAGCGAGAAGTCTCCGTGTGGGATCGACTCGAAGCACTCGAGCGCTTCGGCGGCCGGGAGATCGAGCGCCTTCTCGGCCGCACCCGGGTTGCAGAAGCAGCCCCCGCGCACCGAGATGCCGACGGCGGCAGCAGCGCGCTCCACCTCACCGAACGGCACGACGCGGCCGTCGGGGTCGAGCACGTTGAACGCAACGGTGCCCCCGCGATCCGCGATATCCCTCGGTCCGTAGAGGACCACGGCCGGCGATCCGTCGGGGTACCGTACCTCCCCGAGGATCCGGAGCACCCGCTCCGTCATCCCGGCGACGTGCGCCGACACGCGTTCCATCCCGACCTCGCGCAGGAACGCCAAGCCACGCGGTACGGCGGCGATGCCGAGGAAGTTGGGCGTCCCGTCCTCGAAGCTCTCCGCGTCGGCCCGCAGCCGGTGGACGCCGGTCTGGGTCGACACGAACTCTACGGTGCCCCCTGCGAACCAGGGGCGCACGAGCTCGACCAGCGCCTCCTTGCGCGCGAGCAGCGCGCCGAGCCCCGTCGGATATCCGAACATCTTGTAGAACGCCACGCTCACGAAGTCGGCGGGCACCTCGCTCAGGTCGAGCCTGCTGGTCGGGGCGTACGCGGCCGCGTCCAGCACGACGCGATAGCCGGCGTCGCGCGCCCGCGTCACGAGCGAGAGGGGATGCTTCACCCCGGAGAAGTTCGACTGCGCCGGGAAGGCGAAGAGGCTCGAGCCAGGGCCCGCGTCCGGGAGCTCTGCGTCGCGGTCGAGTCGCAGCTCGTCGTCGAGCGGGAGGTAGGAAACCTCGGCGCCGCGGGCCTGCGCGTACATCCGGATTCCCAGGACCGAGTTGTGGTCGTCCCGGAGCAGGGTGAAGCGCGAGCCGTCCGCAAAGGGGAAGGACTCCCCGACCAGCTTGAGCGCCGCCGACGCGTTCGACGTGAAGACGACGGCGTACTCCTCGGGATCGGCGCCGAAGAAGTCGAGGACATCGGCCCGGGCGCGCTCGACCAGCTCCGTGGCGATCGTCGACGCCGGGTTCTCCGAATGCGGATTCCCCAGCACGTGGTGCTCGAGGAACTGGTCCACATCCCGCACCTGGCAGTCGGCGTAGAGGCCGCTCCCCGTATAGTCGAGGTAGACGTGGCCGCCCTCGTCCAGGCGGCTGAACTCGCGGGTCCGGAGATCTTCGAAGTACTGCGCGCTCACGAGGCTTCGTTCGGGATCGAAATACGTGTCCGGGATCGAAAGATGGGGGTTCCCGGCCCGCTTCTCCAATCCGGGTATGCGATGGACACACCCCCGGCACCCGGACGGGGCCCCGCACCGAGTACCGGAAACGGGTGACGGGCCGGCGCACCGGGCCCAGCGAGACCCCTGCGCACGGGGCTCCCTTCCTGCGCGGAGCTTCCCTAGCTTCTCGCGACGGATCGACGTACCCGACGCCCCCCGGTATGGCGCGCCCGAAGACAGGCAAGCAGACCCCGGCGGACTCCTCGCCTACCTCCGCCGCTCTCCTCCTTCCGACCGTCCTCGCCCTCTTCGTGGCGGCGCTCGTGGCGACCCCGCGCGCCCAGGCGTCCGCTCCGCTCGTGCGCTCCTTCCTCGGGGCCGCCGGCTTCCTGGCGGCGTGGACGATCGTCACGGCCCTGCGGGCGCGCACCCGCTCCCTTCGCCCCGGCCTGGAGGTGTCGCTGCGCGCACAGCACTGGCTGCAGGCGTGCTGCCAGTTGGCCGTGCTGGTCTACTGGGGCTGGCACTGGCGGCCCGTCTACGACATGGCGGTGCTCTTCCTGGCGCAGATCGCGTTCGCCTACGCCTTCGCGATGCTCCTCACCTGGTGGCGGGGGGGCAGGTACCGGCTCGGCTTCGGCCCGGTCCCGATCATCCTCAGCATCAACCTCTTCCTCTGGTTTCGGGACGACTGGTTCTGGCTGCAGTTCCTCATGATCGGCGTCGGCTTCCTGGGCAAGGAGCTCATCCGCTGGGAGCGGGACGGACGGCGCGTCCACGTCTTCAACCCGTCCGCCTTCGCGCTGGGGCTCTTCTCGCTCGTCCTCATCGCGACGGGCACGACCGACCTCACCTGGGGTCGCGAGATCGCGTCGACGCTGACGCTCGCGCCCGCGATCTACCTGTACCTCTTCCTGGTCGGGCTGGTCGTGATGCACTTCTTCGCGATCACCCTCATCGCCGGAACCGCGGCGTTCGTGCTCTTCGCGCTGAGCGCCGCCTGGGCGGCCGCGACGGGCGTTCCCTACTTCGTCGACTCCGAGATCCCGGCCGCGGTCTTCCTGGGCCTCCACCTCCTGGTGACCGACCCGTCCACCTCGCCCCGTACGTCCGCGGGCAAGGCAGTCTTCGGCGCCCTGTACGGCGTGGGCGTCTTCGCGCTCTACGCGATCCTCGGAGCCGCGGGCGCTCCCAGCTTCTACGACAAGCTCCTCTGCGTACCGCTGCTCAACCTGAGCGTCCGGGGAATCGACGCGATGGTGGGCCGGCTGTGGAGCGCCGAGACCGGGCGCCTTCGCGAGGGCCCCGAACGGGCCGAGGCCACCGCGTCGTGGCGTGACCGCCTCCTCGTCCCAGTGGGCTGGCCGAATCTGGCGCACATGGCCGCGTGGATCGTCTTCTTCGGCGTCATGGCGACGACCGGGCGCACCGACGCACGGCATCCGGGCGACAGCCTCCCGTTCTGGGAGACGGCGTGCACGGCGGGAAGGGCCAATGCCTGCGAGCGCCTGCTCGCGATCGAGTCCAACTACTGCCGGGACAACTCGGCGTGGGCGTGCAACGAGGTGGGCGCGCACTACGCGGAGGGGTTGGCCGGGGCACCCGACCCCGAGCGTGGCCTCGCGTTCTTCGCCCGCGCGTGCGAGCTGCGGTACGTGCCCGGCTGTGCCAACCTCCTGAGTCCCGGCGTC
>JANQME010000218.1 GCA_028280205.1 Longimicrobiales bacterium | reverse complement strand
TCCCCGCACCGATCACGATGCCCACGGTGACCGCCAGGCCGTCCCGAACGCGCAGGACGCGCTGGAGCTTCGCGGGAGGGGTCTCGATGCGGGTCACGGTTCTCCCGACGTCCGCGGGGGAGGGGACGAGGCCGAGCGTTCCGATTCGGACGAGTCGGGCCGAAGTGAGGAAGGTGGGGGCCGGGCCGCAGGATCCGCCAGCGGGCGAGAGAGAGCGTCCTCTCCCGGTTCGTGTCCGGCCCGGTCGGGGAGCGCCGAGTCCATGCTCCGCTCCGCGAGCGCGAGGGCGAGCTCGGCGCAGAACTCCTCGGCGAGAAGTCGGTCGGCACGGCGGGTGCGGACACGGAGCTGCGCGGGGTGGTCCATGCGCAGCCCGTCCTCGCCGGCGACCACCTCGAAGGCGGCGAGGTCTCCGGCGGTCAGGACGAGCCGGGGTCCGGTGAGCCGGCCGAGCCAGCCGGAGCGGACGGTGGCCCCGGCGACGCCTTCGAGCGGCACCTCGACCTCGCGCACCCGCTCGAGCTCCTTGTCGGTACGCATCTCGTCCCCCATGACGTCGCGCTTCCGCTCCAGCCGCCACTGCAGCACGAGCCGGTCTCCCTCCAGCCGCACCACGCCGTGGATCGTCTCGCGCGTCGACTCGTAGCTCGTCGCCGTCATCACGTCTTCCCCCCGCTTCAGCAGGAAGGGCACGGCGGCGCGCGCGCTCATCCGACCCGGTTCCCGATCAGGAGAACGATCGGCCGGCCCGGACCGTGCACGCCCTTCACCATGACCTGTCCGATGTCTGCCGACTTGGACGGGCCCGAGTGGAGGCCGGCGGCGGATGGGAGGTCGTCGGCGATGCAGCGGAAGACGTCGCTCAGGCCGGGCTGGATGGAGCGCGCGTGGAGCAGGATCACGTGGGTCGGCGCGAGGAGCTGGACGCGCCGGCCGTCCCGGGCATCGAGGAGGATCGAGCCGGTGTCGGCCGCGGCCAGTCCCGCGGCCGAGATCGCCAGCTCCGCCGTGGCCGGGTCTGCGGCGGGGAGGTCGGGCACGAGCGCTTCGGGCACGCCCGTTCCGACCGCCACCGAGTCGAAGGCCGTCGCGAAGTCGCTCAGCCAGGCCGCGGCGGCATCGCTGTCCGTGACGGAAACGACCTCCCCGCCCGTCGCCTCGAACGCCTCCCGGAACCGAGCGACCGGGTCGGGCGTCGGTCGGCGGTCGGCGCTCCCCCACGCACCGAACGCACCGGGGTGCGGGATCGGATCCCGATCCTCCAGGGCGGCCCGGACGCGGCCCAGGATGCGGTCGCGTACGGTCATTCGATGCCGTCCCGCCAGAGATCGAGGAAGCGCTTCCGGTCGGGGCGAGGCAGCGCTCGCTCGGCGGCCCACCCTCCGAGCACCGGCAGCCGTCGTCCCGCGGGCCGCCACGGCTCGGCGCGCAACACGCGGGCGGCGAGGGCCCACGCGTCCGGGCGCTCGGCGAGACCGGTGAACGCAGCCGAGCCGACGCGCTCGGCCACGGGGGTGATCCCCTCCTCCACGGCCCGTTCGCGCCAGTAGAGGAGCAGATCGGGGATGGGGATGCGTACGGGGCAGACGTCGGCGCAGGCACCGCAGAGCGACGACGCGTGCGGGAGCGGCGTCGCGCGCTCGAGCCCGAGGAGCGCCGGCGCGAGGATGGCGCCGATCGGGCCGGAGTACGTCCATCCGTAGGCGTGCCCCCCGGTCTGCCGGTAGACCGGGCAGATGTTGAGACACGCGCCGCATCGAACGCAGCGCAGCGCCTCCCAGGCGCGGTCGTCGGCGAGCGCGTCCGTGCGGCCGTTGTCCACGAAGACCACGTGCACCTCTTCGGGGCCGTCCGGCTCGTCGGCGCGACGCGGGCCCTGCACCAGCGAGACGAACAGCCCGATCGGCTGCCCGGTCGCCGAGCGTGCGGTGATCTGGAGGAGGCCGGCGACGTCCTCCAGGCGCGGGACCACCTTCTCGATGCCCACGAAGGCGACGTGCACGCGCGGCAGCGAGGTCGAGAGGCGGATGTTGCCCTCGTTCTCGATGAGCGCGAGCGTGCCCGTGTCGGCCGCGACGAAGTTGCCTCCCGAGATCCCCAGCTCGGCGTCGAGAAAGCGGGCCCTCAGCGCCCTCCGGGCCGCCGCGGCCAGCGCATCCGGCGACGCGTCGAGCGGCGTGCCGAGCCGTTCGTGGAAGAGCGAGCGGCACTCCTCCAGACTCCGGTGGATCGCCGGCCCGACGATGTGGCTGGGCGGCTCTCCGAGGAGCTGGATGACGTACTCGCCGAGGTCGGTCTCGACCGGCTCCACGCCGAGCGACTCGAGGTGCCGGTTCACGCC
>JANQME010000185.1 GCA_028280205.1 Longimicrobiales bacterium | reverse complement strand
AACGCCTCCACCGGATCCGTCCTCGACGCTCGGTACGCCGGGAGCACGGCCGCGACGCCCGAGGCCGCCAGGAGCACCGCCGCGAGGCTCGTCAGCATGACGGGACCCGCCGCTTCCACGCCGTGGACGATACGCTTCAGCGTTCGGTTCAGCGTCCACGCGATCACCAGGCCGGAGACGGCGCCGACGCCCGCCAGGCGCAGGGCCCGGAAGAGGATCATGCCGGTCACGCGGCTCGGATGCGCTCCCAGCGCGATGCGCGTTCCGATCTCCCGGGTCCGCGTCGCCACGGTGTACGACAGGATGCCGAAGACGCCCAGGGCGGCGAGCAGAAGGCCGAAGACCGCGAACAGGATGCCGATCGTGGCGCCGAGCCTGTCCTGGGAGATGTTCTCGTGGCGCAGGGACGCCATGCTCCTCGGCTCGTAGGTGGCGAGGTTCGGGTCCACCGTGCGAACCGCGCGGCGCGCCTCGTCCAACACGCCCTCGTCGTCCGAGCGGATCATGAAGTGGAGATTCTCCGTGGAGCGCGCGGTCGGGGTCTGCGTATACGGCAGGTACCACGTCTCGGAGTAGTCTCCCGCCTCCTCCACGTCGCCCACGACCCCGACGACCGTCTTCCACTCGGTACCTGGCCGGTCCAGGCGCACCCTCTTGCCGAGCGGGTCCTCGTCGGGCCAGAAGCGGCGGGCGAGCGCCTCGTCCACGATCACGGAGGCTTCGGTGCCCGGGCGGTCCCGCCCGTCGAAGTCGCGTCCGCGGACCACCGGGGTCCGAGTGGTGGCGAAGTACCCGGGGCCGATCAGTCGGTGGTGGATCAGATGTGTGCTTCCCTCGACCCGGGGTCGATCCTCCACCGCCAGCGGGGCGCCCCAGTCGCCGCAGCACAGGGGATTCACCGTCGTGTAGGCGGCCGACTCCACACCGGGCACGGCCTCGATCGCGTCGCGCAGACGGGTCACCACGTCCAGTCGGGCATCCGGCGCGGCGAAGCGCTCCTGCTCCACCGAGACCCGTACGGTATACAGGCCGTCGACGACCATGCCGAGGTCGTCCCGGGAGAGGCGCTGGAAGTGCTCGAAGAGGACGCCCGCCCCGACGAGGAGCGCGAGCGAGAGGGCCAACTGTGTCACGACGAGCACGTTCTGCACGCCCGTGGCACCGCCGGTTGTGCCCCGTCCGCCCTCCTTGAGTACGCCGGCCAGGTCGGTGCCCGTGCTCCGGAGGGACGCGAAGATCCCGAACACCAGGCCGGCCAGGAGCGACAGCCCGATCGCGAAGGCGACGAGCCTTGGCCCCGCCTGGACGCCGTCCATGTCGAGCTGGGTCCGCATGACGTTGGGGACGAGGATGTCCAGTGCACCCCCCAGCCAGATCGAGAGGAGCAGTCCTCCGAGCCCCCCGCCCAGGAAGAGCATCGCGGTCTCCACGGTGAAGCCGCGGATCTGGCGATAGCGGCCGGCGCCCAGAGCCACGCGGATCCCGACCTCGCGGTGCCGCGCCACGAAGCGCGTCACGAAGAGGTTCGTGACGTTGACGAACGCGAGCAGCAGGAGGAAGGCCACCGCGGCCATCAGCGCGATCAGCACGCCGTCCTCGTCCCGAATGAAGTCGGCTCGGAGGGACTCCGCATTGAGAAAGAGATCGGCGTTCGTGTCGGGTCGGGCTTCCTGCAGGCCGGCGGCGACCCGGTCCAGATCGTTTCGCACCTCGTCCAGAGTGACGCCGTCGGACATACGGGCCACGATGTTGAGGTCGTGGGACGTGCCGTCCGACGCATCCCACCGCCACGGCGTCCACAGATCGGCGTCGTACGGATAGCGGAAGCGAGGTGGTAGGACGCCCACCATGGTGAGCACGCCCCCGTCGTAGACAAGTCGCTGTCCGACGACGGCGGGGTCGAGGCCGTAGCGCGATTCCCACAAGGCATGCGAGATCACGGCCACCTGGGCGTCGGATCCGAGGCGTTCCTCTTCCGCGGTGAAGAAGCGCCCGACCCGGGGACGGATCCCGAGGAGCGCACCCCATCCCTCGCTCACGCGGATCACGTTGACGCGCTGTGCGTGCTCGCCGCCCGTCAGCACGTGGTTCATGCCGCCCGCGGCCGCGACACCATCCAGCGTGGTGCTCCCCTCGCGGATGGTCGTGAAGTTCAGGGGCGACATGTTGAAGATGCGAAGGTCCCCGCCGGCGGTGACCCGCCGATCGCGGAGCCGCAGCAGCTCGTGATCGTCCTCGAAGGGCAGGGGGGCTTCGAACACG
The DNA here is from genome assembly GCA_028280205.1 of Longimicrobiales bacterium. Taxonomy (GTDB): domain Bacteria; phylum Gemmatimonadota; class Gemmatimonadetes; order Longimicrobiales; family Gaopeijiaceae; genus UBA2589. Next base: position 1,173 of record JANQME010000185.1, on the reverse strand, counting down.
CGGTTGCCGAGGCCGTACAGCGTCGTCGCCCCACCGATCGCGATGGCGAGCGTCGCCAGGGCCGAGAGCGCGAAGCCCGGGCTTTTACGCAGGCTACGCAGTGACGAGCGCGCCTCCGCCGCGAGCTCCTCGAGGAAGAGGGCGACGCGGGTCGAGGTCGCCGGAGGCACCCGCGCGACACGCAGCGCATCGCGCGCTGCTGGAGCGTGTCGGGCCGAGAGTCGGACCACGAGGACCGTGCGTGCGTCGCTGTCCACGACCACGACCGCCTCGATGTCGCCGGAGCGAAGACGGTACGCGCCCCCACCGGCGTCCTCGGCGCTCGCGGGGACGCCGTGCGCGGCCAGCTCGTCGAGAAGGTTGGCGAGCCTCTGCCGTACGACGGGGGGTGCGGCCCGCACCTCGCGGGCGGCGTCCTTTCCGAGCTCGACCTGCCACGACGCGGGGGAGGGCTCGGCGCTCACGGGAGCAGTCCCAGCTCGTCCTTGAGCTCGGACCAGGTGATCGTGGCGCCTCCCTCCTGCTCCTGCCGGGCTTCGGCAACGTCCTGCCGCGCGGCCGCGGCCCGGAGGCGGTCGAGGAAGGAGAGGTCTTCGATCGGCACGAGGGCGCAGAGCTGCTTCCCGTGGCGCGTGAGCACCACGCGCTCCTTGCCGTAGGCGACCCGGTTGACAAGCTCGGCGAGGTTTCGGCGTGCGTCGGCGGTGGAGATATCGGCCATGGAGTCAGGGAACCTCGTCGGGGAGTGACGAAGCATGATGTACAAAACGTACAAAAAGGACAAGCTGGCCCCACTTTGAGACCCTCTTGCACCTCGTGCTCGCCTCGAATCGATGTGCGGGCCGCGCTTTCGGCCGAGTGACTCGCATACCGCGACGACCGCTTCCCACCCCGCGCGCTTGCCCATGCTCACCCCCCCGAACACCTTGGCCTCGGACGCACCCCCACCCGTGAGGTCGGCTTGGACGAGGAGTTCAAATCCCGATCGCTGCTGGGCGTCATGCTCGCCGGGGCCCTGCTCCTGGCACCCTTTTCGCTGAACCACTTCCGGCAGGGTCGCTTCGGTCTGGGGGCCGGCACCGGGCTCGTGGTGCTCGTCCTCGGAGGACTCGCTTGGACGGCCAGCCGGGGCCGCCACCAGCCCTGGCTCGCCTTCGCGGGCCTCACACCCCC
>JANQME010000174.1 GCA_028280205.1 Longimicrobiales bacterium | reverse complement strand
AAGGTGATCGAGCCGCCCTCCGTCTCCACGAGCGCACGGTACTGCTCGAGAATCGCGTTCTTGGGCTCGCGCAGAATGCGTACGAACTCCTCGCGGCCGAGCGTCTGCAGCTCGACGCGGATCGGGAAGCGGCCCTGGAGCTCGGGGATCAGGTCCGAAGGCTTCGCGACGTGAAAGGCACCGGCCGCGATGAAGAGGATGTGATCGGTGCGCACGAGCCCGTACTTGGTCGCCACCGTGGACCCCTCCACGATCGGCAGGAGGTCCCTCTGCACGCCCTCGCGGCTCACGTCGGGCCCCTGTCCGCCCCGCTGACCCGCCACCTTGTCGATCTCGTCGAGGAAGACGATCCCCATCTCCTCGGCCCGGTAGAGGGCCTCGTTCACCACCTCGTCCATGTCCACGAGCTTGTCCAGCTCGTCCTGAAGGAGGATCCGCCGGGCTTCGGCGACCGTCACGGTCCGGCGCTTCGTCTTCTTCGGGAGCATGTCCTGCAGCATCTCGGTGAAGTTGTAGTCCATCCCTTCACCGCCACCCATCGGGATCATCATCCCGTCGATGGAGGCCGACTGCGTGACCTCGATCTCCACCTCACGCTCCTCGAGCTTTCCGTCCGCGAGCAGCGCGCCGAGCTTCTCACGCGTGCGGGCGCGACGCTCGTTCACCCCTTCCCCCTCCGACGCCGACACGCCGTCCGGTCCCGCCACGAAGACGCTCGTCCCGTCGGACGGCGGTGTCTCGGGGTTCGTCACCGGGAGGAGGAGATCCAGGATCCGTTCGTGCACCCGGCTCTCGGCCAGATCCTGGACTTCGTACTCGCGGTCGGCGCGCACGAGGTTGATCGAGATGTCGACGAGATCGCGGATCATCGACTCGACGTCGCGACCCACGTAGCCCACCTCCGTGAACTTCGAGGCCTCGACCTTGAGGAAGGGCGCGCCGGCCAGGCGCGCGAGCCGACGAGCGATCTCCGTCTTCCCGACGCCGGTCGGACCGATGAGGATCAGGTTGTTCGGTGCGATCTCCTGGCGCATCTCCGCTTCGACGCGCTGCCGTCGCCACCGGTTCCGGAGGACGATCGCGACCGCCTTCTTCGCGTCGTCCTGGCCCACGATGTACTTGTCCAGCTCCGCGACGATCTGCCGCGGCGTGAGCTCGTCCAGCCAGACGCCGTCCTCCTCCGACCCCTCCGGAGCCTCGGGGAGCTTCTCGTCCATCCGCTGCAGCACCTCCGTCGTCATTCCTCGTCCTCCCCGGTCTCGCCGAGCTCCAGCACGACGATGTCCCGGTTCGTATAGATGCAGATGTCCCCCGCGATCTCCAGCGAGCGCCGTACGACGAGGGGGGCGTCCAGTTCAGAGTGTTCCTTGAGCGCCCGCGCCGCGGCGAGCGCGAACGAGCCGCCCGACCCGATCGCGACGATGTCGTCATCGGGCTGGATCACGTCGCCGGTCCCCGAGACCAGGAAGAGGTGCTCGGCGTCGGCCACGGCGAGGAGCGCGTCGAGCCGCCGCAGGTAGCGGTCCATGCGCCAGTCCTTGGCCAGCTCGACCACGGCCCTCGTCATGTTACCCGGGTAGCGCTCCAGCTTCTCCTCGAGCTTCTCGAAGAGCGTGAAAGCGTCCGCGACGGCACCGGCGAAGCCCGCCAGGATCGCCCCGTCCTTGAGCGCGCGGACCTTCCGGGCGGAACCCTTCACCACCGTGTCCCCCATCGTCACCTGGCCGTCGCCGCCCATCGCGACCCGGCCGTCGCGGCGGACGGCGAGAACGGTCGTGGCGTGGTATTCGGGACGATTCATCGATGCCTCGAGCGAGGGGGCGTGCGTTCAGGGCGGCGGCGGCAGCGGAGGCCGGCCGATCCTCCGAAGCGGGATGGAATCTAACCGCTCTGCCGATATGGCATACCCCCGGGAAGCCCTCGGTCGCGCCCCCACCATCCCGGCCGTCGTCCTCGCACGGCAGGTCATCGGTCGGCTACTCCGAGCGCGGGTGGGCGTCCCGGTAGACGGCGCGCAGCCGGTCCTTGCTCGTGTGCGTGTAGATCTGCGTGGTCGACAGCGAGACGTGCCCCAGGAGCTCCTTGACCGCCAGGAGGTCGGCTCCCGCGTCCATGAGATGGGTCGCGAAGGAGTGTCGGAGCGCGTGCGTGGAGAGGCCGCGCGCGCCGGCGACGTGCTCCAGACACCCCCGCACGGATGCCTGGATCGAGCGACGCGACAGGCGTCGTCCGGAAGCGTTCACGAGCAGTGCGGGCTCGCCGGCGCCGACCACCTCCGCTCGGCGAAGCTCGTAGCGTGCCACCGCGCGCAAGGCCGCGTCCGTGACCGGGACGATCCGCTCCTTCGCTCCCTTCCCGAGGACCCGAGCTTGGCCGATCCGGCGGTCGATCGATTCGATGTCCATCCCGTGCAGCTCGGAGAGACGCAGACCGCTCCCGTAGAGCAGCTCGAGGATGGCGAGCGTGCGCGTCCCTGCCAGGGTGTTCTCGGACGCTCCCCGTTCGGCGTGCTCGAAGACCTCACCGACGTCGGTCTGCGTCAGGTGACCGGGAAGCCGGCGCTCGAGGCGGGGTGCCCGGACCGTGCGGCCGGGGTTGGAGGGGATCCGCTCGTCGAAGTGCAGGAAGGAGAAGAACGTCCGGGCGGACGCGAGCTTGCGGGCCACGGTCCGCTTCGAAAGACCGCGACGGGTCATCGAGCCCAAGAAGGCTCGCAGCGCGAGCCGATCGACGTCCTCGTCGCCCCACGCCCAGCCGTCGCGCCCGAGATACTCGTCGAGGAAGCGCTCGAGCTCCTGAAGATCCCTGCGGTACGCCTTGACCGTGTTCTCCGCGAGCTGCCGCTCGTCTGCGAGGTGACGCAGGAAGTCGGCGACCTCGGGACGCTCCGCCACGCTCAGCTCGCGACCGGCGCCTCGAGCTGGGTGGCCACGCTCCACTCGAGGAAGTCGTCCTGGGCCCGCGCGGCCAGCCGACGTCGCTTCTCACGCTTGTCGCGGACGCGCTCGCCGAGAGGATCGACGAGACCCCAGTTCGAGTTCATCGGCTGGAAGCGCCCGGGCTCGGCCTCGCGCAGGTACCGATAGAGCCCGCCCAGCATCGTGGTGGGAGGCGGCACCACCGGCTCGGCCCCCGCCATCATCCGCGCCAGGTTGCGTCCGGCCAGGATGCCCGACGCCGCGGACTCGGTGTATCCCTCCA
>JANQME010000076.1 GCA_028280205.1 Longimicrobiales bacterium | reverse complement strand
GAGGTGCGGGTGTGGGTCTTCGTCGACGAGCGCGGCCGCGTCGTGCCCGACTCCACTCGACTCGACCCTCCGACCCGGGACCGGGGCTTCAACCGCCGCCTTATCCGCGAGGCCGCCGAGTGGGTCTTCCGCCCCGCGGTGCAGGAGGGGCGGCCCATCGCCTCGTGGTTCCCCTACCGGATCAGCATGTAGGCGGCCGGACCTGTAGCTTGTCGGACATGATCTGCACGCCGCACCGTCGTCACCGCACCGTCGTCGCCCTCGTCGCGGTGCTCGTCGCGTGCGCCTGTCGGAACGAGACCAGGCGGAACGGGACCGACCGCGCCGACCCGGTTGCACCGGAGGTCCCGACCTTCGAGCAGGCGTGGATCGGGCGCTTCGTCGGCGGTGGCCGGGGCATGGCCGGCGGTATGGACCTCCGCTTCGACGACGTCACCCTCACCGTCTCTCGCGACGCCGACAGCGTCCGCCTGAACGGTTGCCGGACCTGCGTGACCGTCGTGCTCGACACCGTCTTCGCCCTCTCGAACGTGGAGCCTTCGGACCCCCAGCGGGTGACGCTGCACTACGTCCGCGACGGGACCCGACGCACGCTCGAGCTCGAGAAGTTCAGCGGCGGTGGCGGCACGGCGAACGTCGTCCTGGCGCGACTCGCCGTGCGTCCGGCAGAAGGCATCGGGCTCGCCACGGACGTGGCGTACACGCTCGAAGCGCGCTGAGGGCCACCGGCGCGCTGCGGCCTGTCGATCACTCCGAGCGCAGGGCACGGGACGGGTCCACGCCCGCTGCGCGACTCGCCGGAATCCAACTCGCGGCAAGCGAGACGACGACGAGGCCGACCGCGACCGAAGCATAGGTGATCGGGTCCATCGCGCTCACGCCGTAGAGGAGCGACGCGATCACCGAGCTCAGCGCCCCCGCGGCGATCAGACCGAGCCCGACTCCCGCCGCGGCCAGCGTCAGCCCCTGACGCACGACCATGCGCCGCACGGAGTGGGCGGTCGCACCCAGAGCCATACGCACCCCGATCTCCCGCGTCCTCTGGGACACGACGTACGAGATGACGCCGTAGATCCCGACCAGTCCCAGCAGGAGCGCGACACCGGACGCGGCTCCGAGCAGCGACATGGTGAAGGACGTCCGGGACGTCGCGGCTCCCACGACCGACGCCATCGTACGGGGATTGGACACCGGAATCCGCGGGTTGAGCGCCTGCACCTCACGACGCAGCACGGGGACGAGCGTGAGGGGATCGAGCCCGGTACGGAGCAAGACGTCCATGCTGCGTGTAGATTGCGGGTCTTCGGCTTCGCCCTGCGTGGTCGGCCAGTACACCAGCTCGTCGGAGACCTGTCCGATCTCCTGGAAGTGCACGTCGTCCACGACGCCGACGATCTCGAACCACTCCCCCGGACCCGCGTTCACGCGACGTCCGATCGGGCTCGCGTCCGGCCACCACTGCTCGGCGAAGCTCCGTCCCACGACCGCGACACGGCGGCCGGAGGCGCCGTCCCCCGGCTCGAAGGTGCGACCCTCCAGGAGCGAGATCCCGAGCGTCTCGAAGTACCCGGGGCTCACCGGGTTGTGGTTCGCGAAGATCGGCAGCTCACCCTCCTCGCGGGGATGGTCCTCCACCGTGACGTTGTAGTACGGAAGCCCGCTCGCCAGGGGCGCCGCGGACCCGAGACCCACGGACTCGACGCCGGGCTGGCCCGCGAGCTGCTCGCGCAGCACGCGGAAGAAGGCTGCGGTCTCCTCGTCCCCCTCGATCTCGGCGGTCGGCACGGTGACGCGGGCGGTGAGGATCCCCTCCGCCTGGAAACCGGGGTCGGTCGCGCGTAGCGCCTGGAAGCTCCGCAGCATGAGCCCGGATCCCACGAGCAGGACGAGCGCGAGGGCCATCTGGGCGACCACGAGTCCGTTGCGCAGCCGGTGGCGACCCTGCCCTCCCGTGGAGCCGTGCGCCGCTCCGTCGCGAAGCTGGGTGCCCAGGTCGTCGGCCCCGTACCGGAGCAGCGGAAAGAAGCCGAAGAAGAGCGCGCAACCCGCGGCGAGGACGCCGGTGAAGGAGAGGACGCGCAGATCCAGCCCGATCTCGTCGACCCGGGGCAGGTCGGCCGGCACCGCGCCGAGCGCCAGCTTCAGCGCGATCCACGCGATCGCGATCCCCAGCAGGGTGCCCGCCCCGGCCAGCGCCGCGCTCTCGCTCATGAAGGTGCGCAGAACCTGCGCGCGCCCTGCGCCCACGGCGACCCGCAGGGCCAGCTCGCGCTGACGTCCTTCGGCGCGGACGAGGAGCAGGTTGGCGACGTTGGCGCAAGCGATGAGGAGGACGAAGCCCACCGTCCCGAGAATGATCCACAGCGTCCGGCTCATGTCGCCGACCAGCTCCTCCTTGAGTGGCCGCACCCTCGGCTGGAGGTTGACCTCGGCCAGGAAGGCGGGTGCGCCCGAGTCGGGGAAGTACTCCGCCAGCCGACCGATCAGGCCGCGCAGCTCACCGTCGAGCGTCTCGACGGTCTGGCCGCCGGCGAGCCGAGCCACCCCTCCGCTCCCGAACGCCGCGAGCGGCGCCTGGGTCGGGTCGATCGGGAACGGAATCCACAGACGGGCCTCGCGATCGGGGTACCCGAAGTCCGGTGGCATGACCCCCACCACGCGGTAGAGCCGGCCGCCCAGATCGAGCGAACGGTCGAGGATGGAAGGATCCCTCGCGAAGCGGCTCTCCCAGAGTCCGTCGGAGATCACCGCCACGTCCTCGCCTCCGGGTACACCCTCGTCCTCGGTGAACGTGCGCCCCTGGGCCGCCCCGACGCGCAGGACCCGGAAGAAGCCGGGCGTCACGACCTGGATGGGAATGCGCTCCGACTCCCCGTCCGACACGAGGTTGCGCGCGGTCGACGCGTACAGCCCGATCTCGTCGAGGGAGCGGGCGTGCTCCCGGTAGAAGAGGTAGAGCCCGGTCGACATGGGGAGCTGGTCGCGGCCTTCGCGGCCCGAGTGCCGGATCGCGACGAGCTCGTCCGCGCTGTCGAAGGGGAGCGGGGACAGCAGCACCCCGTCGACCAGGGTGAAGACCGCGGTGTTCGCCCCGATCCCGAGCGCGAGGGTGAGCACGGCGATCCCGGTGAAGGTGGGGTAGCGGATCAGGCCGCGCATCGCGTGCCGGAGGTCGTTCAAGAGGCCCGTCATCGTCATCGTCTCCTTCTTCTCCCAGAGTGCGTCGATCAGGCAGGACGCGGCGCGCACCCGAAGGCGCAGCACCGCGAGGGTGGTGGGGGGTCCGTCGCGCCGGAGCCGCCGCCATGCCCAGGCCACCTCGGCCTCCCACTCGCGGCGCCAGGCGTCCCGCCGATGGACGGGAACGAGCCGGGCGGCGCGGGCGATCAGGTCGAAGCCGGGGGGGTGGGGGTGGGCCGGTTCGGTCATCTCGGCGGACCGGTTCAGGCCGGGTCGGTGGCGGAGTCGATCGAGCCGAAGAGGCGGGGAAGCGCGGGGAAGCGCTCCACGACCTCCTCCATCGAGGCCTCGCCGACGGGCGTGAGCGCGTAGTAGCGGCGCTGTGGACGCTGCTCGGCCCGCGCGCGCTCCTCCGACTCCCAGCGACCCGCCAGAACACCCCGCCGCTCGAGGCGGCGCAGGATCGGATAGACCGTTCCGTCCGGAAGCCCGGTGGCGTCCATGATGTCGAAGCCGTAGCGGTGGCCGCTGCGGATGGCCAGGAGCACCGCGGCGGTCGGATACGTCAGGTTGAACCGTCGACCCACGCCCATCCCCTCATCTAGAATTCTAGGTAGGGTACACCCGTGGGATGCGCTCGGTGCCCGAGGGGTTGCACGACGCCGCGGTGCGTCCGAACGGGGCTCCATTCCCGGGCAGGGCTTTCCTAGCTTTCGTCGTCGCGTTCCGCTCCAACTCCGTTCCGGAGGTCGACCGTGCCGGACTCTGTGACCGCTCGCCTGCCCGCGGGCTCATCGCTGACCGCTGTCGCGGAAAACGCCGCTCGTCGACTCGGCGTCGAACTGGGCGTGGAGGAGGTCGCAGGCTCTCCCGAGGTCGGGGGGGTGCCGCTGCCGGAGGACGCGCCGGAGTGGCACGTCGAGGCGGCTCTCCTGCGGGCCCTCGCGCCGAAGCACGTCCTCTTCCTGTGCGTCGCGAACTCGGCGAGGAGTCAGATGGCGGAAGGGTTGGCCCGGGCCGCGGCGTCCGACGGGGTGAAGATCTCGTCCGCCGGATCCGTCCCGACCACGGTGCGTCCTCAGGCGATCGCCGCGCTCGAGGAGGTCGGCATCGACATCGCATCCCACCGCTCCAAGGGGGTCGACGACGTGAAGCGTCCGGTGGACGCGGTGATCACGCTCTGCGCCGAGGAGGTGTGCCCGGTATGGCTGGAGAAGGCGTGGCGACTCCATTGGGGGCTCCCCGACCCGGCCGGAGCCGGCGCGAATCCCGACGAGGAGATGGAGGCCTTCCGCTCGGTGCGCGACGAGCTGCGCCGCCGCTTCGCCGTCCTGTTCGGCTGAGCGCGCCGGCCCCGCGATCACCCGACCGAGGCGTCCTGCCCGCGACGGGAGCCCGACCGGCGCGCGTGCTCGACTGCCGGTCCCACGTTGGGGATCCGGTGGCGGCTCCCTAGCTTTCCGTGATGAACGCACCCGCCCGACCCGCGAAGCGCATCCTCTGGGTCGACGACGAGATCGATCTGCTGCGGCCCCACCTGCTCTTCCTCCAGGCCCGGGGCTACCACGTCGACGCCATCTCCAACGGCGACGACGCGCTGGAGTTGATGCGCGAAGCTCCCTACGACCTGGTCCTCCTCGACGAGCAGATGCCGGGCCGCACCGGGCTCGAGGTGCTGGAGATCATGCGCCGCCAGGACCCCCATCAGCGCGTGGTCATGGTCACCAAGTCCGAGGAGGACCGGACGATGACCGAGGCGATCGGGCGCCGAGTCCACGACTACCTGGTGAAGCCGACGAGCCCGCGGCAAGTCCTCTCCGTGGTCACGCGGATCCTGGAGGGCTCCTCGATCCGCCAGCAGCGGGCCGCGCAGGACTTCGCCGCCCGCTTCGGCGCGCTGACGCAGAAAGCCCAGGCGGCCTCGACGCCGGACGACTTCGCCGCGGTCTACACCGAGCTCGTGGACTGGCAGCTTCGGCTGGGCGACGCGGGCGAGGCGGGTCTCCTCGACACGATCCACTCCCTCCTCGTCGATCTGCGCCGCTCCTTCGGCCCGTGGGTCGTGGGTGAGTACCCGCGCTGGGTGCAGGACTCCGAGGACCGACCTCGGCTGTCGATCGACCTCGTGCGGGAGTTCCTCGTGCCCAGGCTGGGGTCCGATCCCGTGTACTTCGTCGTGCTCGACTGCATGCGCCTCGACCAGTGGCGTGCGATGGCGCCGCTCCTGGCCGAGTACTTCGAGCTCGAGGAGACCTGGCACTACTCGATCCTGCCCACGGCGACGCCGTACGCCCGCAACGCGATCTTCAGCGGCCAGTACCCGGACGAGATTGCGCGCGACCGCCCGGCGTGGTGGGACGCCTCCGACGACGAGGGGAGCCTGAACGCCTTCGAGGACGAGCTCCTCGTCGAGCAGCTCCGGCGGCTCACCGGCCGGGACGTGCCGGTGCACTACGAGAAGATCTTCTCCGATCGACAGGGCGAGCAGGTCCGCAGCCGCGTCAACTCCGCGCTCAAGTCGGAGGGTACGGTCGTCGCCCTCGTCTTCAACTTCGTGGACCTCATGACGCACGGCCGCTCCGAGTCGCCCATCCTCATGGAGGTGGCGCGTGACGAGGCGGCGCTGCGGGACCTGACGCGCGCCTGGTTCGAGCGCTCCACCGCGTTCGACGTCCTGCGCGAGGCGGCGCGCCGCGGACACCACGTGATCCTGACCACCGACCACGGCTCGATCCTCTGTCAGCACCCCTCGACCGTCTTCGCGCGCAAGGACGCCACGAGCAACCTGCGCTACAAGTTCGGGCAGGATCTGCGGGCGGAGAACGCGTCGTCCGCCTTCCTGACCCGCGACGAGAAGGAGCTGCGCCTTCCGGCCGGCCGGCTCGGGATGTCGTATCTGGTCGCGCTCGACGACTACTTCTTCGTCTACCCGACCAAGCTGCGCGAGTACCAGGCGCGGTACCGGAA
>JANQME010000007.1 GCA_028280205.1 Longimicrobiales bacterium | reverse complement strand
CGCCGGGGCACCGCGGCGGTCGACCCGTGGACTCAGGCGTATCTTCAGCTGCGTACGTCGGCGGCACGGTCGGGGCTCGGAGTGCCGCCCGGTCTCACCCCGCTCGCGCTCGCCGACCGGATCGGCGCGCAGCGGGGCGCCGCGGCCGGACCGGCGGGCCGCGTCGTCGACCTGTACCTCAGGGCGCGGTACGGCCGCGAGGATCTGGGCGATTCGGACATGCGCGAGATGAGAGAGGCGCTGGCGGCCGCCCGACGCCTCATGAAGCCTCGAGCGTGAGGGTGACGCCCGGGCATCCGGCGGGTATCGTGCACCCATGACCCACGGCCCCCACACGTCCGGCGCCCGAAACGACGGGAGCCCGCACATCGCCACGATCGTCCACGCCGGGCACCTGTGGGACGCCTACGTGGACTTCGAGAACGACGCCCGCGACCCGGCGGCCTGCCGGGCTCGTCTTCGCTTCGAGCCTCCGCCCGGAGACGAGGGCCTCGTGTCGGCCCGGACCACGGTGATCATCATCGAGGACAGTTGGGAAGACGCACTCGCGAAGGCGCGCAGCTTCGACGACCGACAGCTCCAGGGGCTGCTCCGCTCGGCCCTGCCCGGAGACGAAGAAGCCTGACGTCGGCGACGCTCGATCTAACGGGGCTCGCCGGTGTGAGGCCCGGCGGGTGCGTGACCCGCCGGGGGACACCCGTCAGGCCGCCCGGATCCAGCGCCAGAGCTCGGGAAGCGTCGGCCGCTTGCCGGCCATGAGGATGCCCACGCGGTAGATCCGTCCCGCGATCCAGGCGATCGCGAAGACCGTGAGGAGCATCAAGGCGAAGGAGAGCGCGATCTCCCAGGCGGGCACGTGACCACCCGCGACCCGCCCCCACATGAGGATCGGAGTGAAGAGCGGGAAGAGGGAGAGCCCGACCGAGAGTGGGGCGCCGGGGTCCTCGATCACCCCGGTGATCATGACGATCGGCACGATCAGGAAGACCATGACCGGGAGCTGGGCCTGCTGGGCCTCCTCGTCGGAGGAGCACATCGCGCCCACGGCGGCGTAGAGCCCCGAGTACATGAAGAAGCCGAAGACGAAGAAGCCCACGAAAAGGGCGAGGAGCCCCGCCCCGGGAAGGACGTCGGCCAGATCCGCGAGGTTCGCCAGCTCCGGCTGCGCCGAGACCAGCATCGGCAGCCCCGTCGCGAAGAGGAGGACGCCGGCGAGAAGCCAGATCGCCATCTGTGTCATGCTCACCGCGCCGACGCCCAGGATCTTGCCCAGCATGAGGTGCCACGGCTTCATCGACGAGATGATGACCTCGACGACCCGGTTCGTCTTCTCCTCGAGTGTGGCCCGCATCACCGAGACGGCGTACAGGAGGATCACCATATAGAGGAAGAAGGCGCCCAGGTACGCGACCACGAACCGGGGCTCCTCCATGTCCGAGCCCCCACCCCCGAGCAGCTCGATCTCCAGCTCGCCGCCCTCGAGCATCGCCTCGGCGTCGACACCGCGCTGCTCGAGCTGGAACTCGAGCGCCGCCCGCGCGATCGCGCTCCTCATGGAGAAGTGGCGCACCGTGCTGGGTCGCTCCGTGGTGTAGAGGATGGCTTCGCCGGTCTCCAGCGTGAGCTCGTCCAGGAGGACGAAGCCACCGATCTCTCCCGCTGCCGCCGCCCCCCGGAGCTCGGTCACGACGTCGGCGTGCCAGCGCTGTTCGGAAACGGACCATCCGGCCTCCTCGAGCCGGAGCGCCACCCGCTCGTAGAGCACGTTCGTCCCGTCGATGACGGCCAGCTCGCGCGAGGCGCTCTCGTCGCGGGCGGCGAAGTACGCCGGAACGACGAAGAGTGCGGCCATGAAGAGCGGACCGCCGATCGTGGCGGCGACGAACCATCGGGAACGGACACGCTGCAGATACTCCCTCCGGACGACCGCCCACACGTTGCGCCACATCACGTCTTCCCCCGTTCCGGAAGCCCCGCGTCCCCGACCGCGTCCACGCCGGCGTGGCGCACGAAGATCTCGTGCAGCCGCGGCTGGACGAGGTCGAAGCTGAGGATTCGCGCGCCGGAGCCCACCGCGCGCTCGAGGACGACCTGGTGGTCCCCGCCGTCCCGAAGCAGGAGGTGTACGGTCCCGTCGACTCGGCGCACGTGGTCGATCTCGGGGGCATCCAGCCACCCGTCCGCGCCCTCGAACTCCACAGCGACCACACCCCGCCGCTCGGACGCCTTGAGCTCCCGCAGATCGGCATCGAGCACCTTGCGCGCGCTCGAGATCAGGCAAACGCGCTCGCACAGGCGTTCCGCCTGGTCCATGAGGTGCGTGGAGAAGACGACCGTCGTTCCGCGCTCGCGGAAATCACGAACGATCTCCTCCAGCACGTCCTGGTTGATCGGGTCCAGTCCGGAAAAAGGCTCGTCGAGGATCAGCAGATCGGGCTCGTGAACGACCGTCCCGATGAACTGGATCTTCTGCTGCATCCCCTTCGAGAGATCCTCGACGCGGCGGTCGGCCCACTCGGAGAGACCGAGCCGCTCGAGCCACGCACCTCCCCGCCGTCGGCCCTCGGCGCGAGCGACACCCCGGATTTCCGCCAGAAAGACGATGAACTCGAGGCAGCGCATCTTGCGGTACACGCCCCGCTCCTCGGGAAGGTACCCGACGCGCGTGCGACGGACCTCGGGCTCGCCTCCGAAGAGAGACACCGTGCCTTCGTCCGGAAGGAGGATCCCCATGATCATCCGGATCGTGGTCGTCTTCCCCGAGCCGTTGGGCCCGAGAAGCCCGTAGATCGACCCCCTCGGGACGTCCAGATCCAGATCGTCCACGGCCGTTCGGCGCCCGAATCGCTTGGTCACGCCGTGCAGCCGTATGGCGTATCGGCCGTCGTCCATGCTCACCCGCCTCTCCTTCGTCGAATACCCCCACGCACCGCCGTCACCAGCGCTACGAAACGTCGGTCCGTACCCTGCGGTTTCGCGAAGCCGACACGGGCGGTAGGTGTACTCCGTAGATGTGCCGGGGGCTGCGCTGCACGGCCCCGATCCTCCGGCGACGGATCGGAGCCGTCGCCGATCTTACGGGTCGCGTACCGGACGAAGCCGTGTTCGTATATTTTCAGCGGCTGTTCAGCAAAATTCGAGGAGAATGATGGCGATCTATCGTACGCTCTACTACACGGACGTCAGCGTCGGCGTCGGCGGACGCGTTACGATTCCTCAGGACATGCGCGAGGATCTCGGGATCGACGAGGGGGACTCGCTCACCGTCCGCGTCGAGGAGAACCCGAGGGGCGGACGTCAGATGGTGATCTGGCGCGCCGAGCAGCAGCCGGAAGAAGAGTAGTAGCCGACTCGGGCCGTTCGGTCTCCACCCAGCGCACGAGCTCGCGGAGCGGTCCGCGCCCGTCGTGCAGCCACCACGGGGGCGGAAACGAGAGCCGCTCGATCGGAACGACCCGAGCGGCTCCCGCGTGCCCCAGCGCGGCGGCGATCGCCCCGAGCCGCTCCTCCAGCCCCGCGTACCCGACCGACTGAAGGTGCCGTCCGTCGGCGGCGAGCCGCGAAGCGAGCTCCTCGAAGTCCGCCAGCGTGATCACCTGCACCCCGCGCGCCAGCGTAGGTGTGTCCCCGACGGTCGGCTCGGCACCCCGCACGACCGTCCACGGAGCCGCAACTCCTCCGTGGCGGACGCGTGCCTGCCCCGATGCGGCGAGCAGCTCGGCGGTACCCCGCAACTGGTGGAGGGCCGCACCCTCTTCGGGGTCGAGCGGGGCGGAGGGGAGGTTGGACTCGAGGGCCTCGAGCGCGCTCGCGAGCCGCTCCGCGAAGGCGTCGGCGTCCAACTCGCCTCCTTCCTCCACGTAGACGCGGTGCGGGCACACGCACCCACGCTGCTCGAACAGCGCAACCGCCCGGGCCGTATCGAGCGCCACCCGCTCCACGGAGGAGCCGTTCAGCACTTCGCGCCCGACCACGGCGACGGCCACGCGGTGATGGTACGTCACGACGCGTGTCGTGGCGGGAGCCGCGGCCCGAAGCGCCGCCACCGTAGTGTCGGATCCGTACGCCACCAGGACGTCCGACCGAGCCAGCGCGGCCCGCAGCGCGGCGGCGGCGTCCGACGGCCAGTAGAGAACCTCCGCCGCAGCAGCGAGCTCCGGATCGTGCTCGGCGAGCGCGCGCTGAAAGAGTCGCGGCAGGAGGAGGTCGCCCCGACCGGGCTTCACGAGCGTCGGGCCCTTCACCAGGAGGCTTCGAACCAGGGCGTTCACACCTACCCCCGGCACGCTACCCGACACGATCTGCACACAGAGAGCCGGTCCTGCAGCCATCACCTCACGACCCCGGACGACGACCGGTCCGTCGAGCACGTCCGGATCCTCGAACTCGGCCTCGACTGTGCTACGGAGCCGAGCCGCCGACCAGTCGCCGGCCATGCCGTCGAGGACGGTCTCGGCCATCTCAGGGCCGAGCCCCGCCTCGGCGGGAAGCGCGCGCAGCGCTTCGACGCGGAGTGGATCGGTCGGATCGAGGAAGCGACGCCCCACGGCCCCGAGGGCGCCCGTGATCTCACGCCAAGGACGCCCGATCACTCCCTCGCGTGCGGCAGCGAGTCGATCGAGCGCCGCTTGCACCGCACGCGCCGGGTCATCGCTCATCCGCCCGCCGCCGCCATGAGCTCGTCCATGGCGCGCGAGCAGCCCCGAGGCTCGGAGCCCGGCGCGCGGCCGCGCAGACGCACCCGGCCCTTCACGATCGAACCGATGTCCTCGGTCAGGACGTGACTCACGGACCCGAGGTTGGCGAGATCGAAGAACGCGAGGACGCCCTCCCGACCTTCGGGCAGCGGTTCGAGCGTCATCGGATCGAGGGCACGCACGCGGAGCCAGGGCGCGGGCCGGTGCCAACCCGCGCTCTCGACGCCCTCGGTGAGGACGGGCTCCCAGAGCTGAGAGAGCAGCTCGGTCATCCCGTACTCGTTCACGATCGCACGGCCCTCCACGCCCATCCGTTCCACCAGCGCCGCGTGCAGCTCCTGCCGCGACACCGAGCGGCGCGCACCCTTGAACCCTCCGGTTTCCATGATCCGACTGCCCTCGGGGAGGCAGGGAAGGCGCACTTCGGAGCTGTCGAGTGCGTGCAGGAACGCCAGCGCGGTCCCGAGCAGGAGTACGGGCTCGCCCTCCTCGGCGAGCGCATGGAACGCACGGCCGGCATCGGGGCGCCAGGCACCACGGGCGTCCACCAGCCACTCGACGGTGGACCCGTAGCGCTCGGCGGCGAAGCCGGCCATCGTGGACAGAGACGACTCCGGCGCTTCCTCCGGGGGCGGGATCAGCGAAGCCATGCGGATCCGGCCACCCTCGGGCAGTAGGGCGGCGGCCAGAGGAGGGAGGGCGGCGGCCCGGTACAGCGAGAGGCGGGGCACCGGATGACGGCCGCGCCGTCCGGCGCCGCGCGTCGTCCCGCTCGTCCGGAAGACGGCCTCGGAAGGGGCGCCGCCTCCGGAGTGGAAGTCGAAGTGCTTGAACGCCGTGGCCGGCACCATCGGGACGTCGTGCCAACGCGCGACCTCTTCGGGGGTGGCACCTCGCGCGGCGCACAGGGCCCGGTACGGCGCGCACGCCGCGTACTGGTGTCGGAAGCAGTCGAGCGCAGCCGACGCGAAGGCGTCCTCCACCCATGGATCCGACGTCGAAGCCTCGAAGCGGACCTCGAGGGCGTCGGCAAGCTTCTGGAAATCGGTGTCCATGCCGCCCAATCTATTTGGTTAGGCCGTCTCGGCGGCGCAACAACACGGGGCTCGTCGGTGTCCCCTCAATTGCGCCATCGAGTTAACCAAAAGCGATCACGGATGAAGTCCCCATGAAACGGTCGGCCTCCACGACCGCCCTGCTCGCCCTCGCGCTGGTCCCCGCGACCGGCTGGGCCGGCGTGCACGGCCAGGAGTCGGGCGATGGGGGTGTGGAATCGGGCGAGACGCCGGCACCGATCACGCTCGAGGCACATCGCCCCGCGGACGAGCTCGAGATCTCGCTGGACGGTCGGCTCGACGAGGCGGTATGGCGCTCGGCCCGACCGATCGTCGACTTCACCCAGCAGGAGCCGGTCGAGGGATCACGCCCCTCCGAGGAGACGGAGATCCGTGTCGTCTACGACGCGGACGCGCTCTACATCGGCGTGATGATCTACGACGATCCCGAGGGGGTCCTCGCGTTTCAGCGTGAGCGCGATGCCGGTCTGTTCACCGACGACCGCTTCATGTGGATCCTCGATACGTTCCGCGACGGGCGCACCGGCTACTTCTTCGAGATCAACGCCGCAGGCCTCATGGGCGACGGCGTGATCACCGGTGGCGGGGGCGGCGGCCGAGGACCCGGGGGCGGCGGAACGAACAAGGCCTGGGACGGCATCTGGGAAGCGCAGACGCAGATGCTCGAGAACGGCTGGTCGGCGGAGATCCAGATCCCCTTCCGGACGCTCAACTTCAACCCGGCTCAGGACGAGTGGGGGATCAACTTCCAGCGGACGATCCGACGGAAGAACGAGGAGATCCTCTGGCGAGGGTGGCGACGCGCCGAAGGGCTCCGCAACCCGGTCTTCGCCGGGCGCCTGACTGGCCTTTCGGGCATGTCGCAGGGTCTCGGGCTCGAGGCCGTCCCCGCTGTCGTGCAGAAGTGGAACAACACGCCGGGCGACCCGATCGACCCCACGACGTACCCGTATAACGTCAGCCTGGACGTCAACTACAGCGTGACGTCGAGTCTGCGCGCCTCCGCGAGCATGAATACGGACTTCGCCGAGGTGGAGAGTGACCAGAGGCAGGTGAACCTGACCCGCTTCTCGCTCCGCTTCCCCGAGCAGCGCGACTTCTTCCTCGAGGGCTCCGGCGTCTTCTCGTTCGCACCACGCAGCGGGCCGTCGCCTTTCTACTCCCGCAACATCGGACTCAGCGGCGGCCGGCAAGTCCCGATCACGTACGGGACACGGCTCACGGGTCAGGCCGGCGCGTTCGAGCTCGGCTTCTACCAGGTCGGCACGCAGACGGAGGAGTTTCTCGATCCCGACGACCTCCAGAGCACGATCACGATCCCGAGCGAGAGCTTCACGATCGCTCGGGTGAAGCGACGCCTGTTCGAACAGTCTGCGATCGGCGCCTTCTACTCGCGCCGGGGAACGTCCGCCGATCCGACCGGCTTCGCGCCGCTCGCGCGACACACGGCGGGCGTCGACCTCGACTACAAGACTCGGCACTTCCTCGGCAACAAGAACTTCGAGATCGAGGCGTTCTACGCCTGGAACTCCAACCCGCTGGACGCCTCCGACTCCGAGTACGTCGCCTGGACCAACACCGACCTCTCGTCGCACGGGATCCGGCTGAACTACCCGAACGACATCTGGACGTCGCACGTCTCGTACCGGCAGTTCGGTGACGCTTACGATCCGGCGGTCGGCTTCGTGCCGCGCAACAACTTCCGTCGTATCGAGCCCCGGTTCGGCTGGTCTCCCCGGACCCCCGGCATCTCCTGGCTGCGGCGTCTCGACTTCTCGGTCCAGTTCCGGGAGCTCGTGAGCCTCGACGAGAGCCTGGGCGGGGACGAGGCGTGGCTGCTCGGGGGTGTGGGCGGCGTGGAGGAGCGCCAGTGGCAGTTCAACGTGCTGGGCGTCGACTTCGAGAGCGGCGACAACTTCGACATCCAGCTCACCCAGACGTACGAGTACCTCAACGACGAATTCGAGCCGAGCGACGGACTGGTCGTGCTCCCCGGTGGCTACGCGGTATGGGAGTGGAGCCTGCGCGGTCGCACCGCCGGCCAGCGCCGCGTCTCCATGTTCGGCAACGTCAGCCGGGGCGGCTTCTGGGACGGCGACCGGTTCCGCTACGGCGGCCGCGTCAGCTTCCGCCCCAATCCTGGCGTCGAGATCTCCACCAACATCGAGCGCAACGAGGTGGACCTCCCGGGCGGCAGCTTCAACGTGAACCTGTACGAGCTCACGACCGACTGGACGCCCACTCCCTGGGTCGCGACGACCGGGCAGTTCCAGTACGACAACCAGTCGGAGGTTCTGGGGCTCTTCACCCGTCTCCGTTGGATCGTCAAGCCCGGCAACGACATCTTCCTGGTGTACTCGCACAACTGGCGGTACGACGCCCTGGACCCGCTCGACCCCAACGCCCGCCGCACGTTCGACACGCTGTCGCGCGGCGCCTCGATCAAGGCGCAGTACACGTACCGCTTCTAGCGGCCTACTCCCCCTCCCGATCACCCTTCTAGGGAAGTCCACGACCGTCAGCCGGCCGCGGCCCCCTTCACCCCCCGACCCCCGAGCGCACCGGTGTGCTCGGCATTGCGCAGCGTCAGCACGCCGTTGACGACGACGTGCTCGATCCCGATCGGGTACTGGTGCGGGTCGTCGAACGTCGCCGTATCCGATACGCTCTCCGGATCGAAGACCACCAGATCCGCGATGTAGCCGGTCCGGACCGCGCCACGCAGAGGGATTCGCAGCTTGCGCGCGGGCAGCGTCGTGATCTTGTGGATGGCGGCCTCGAGCGTGACGGCTCCGGTGTCGCGGACGTAGTGGCCGAGGAAGCGGGGGAAGGAGCCGTATCCACGTGGGTGGGGCGACGCAGCGGAGAGCGGTCCGTAGGGCGCGTACGCTCCACCGTCGGAGCAGAGCATGCAGAGCGGGTGCGCGAGGATGCGCGCGGTGTTCTCCTCGTCCATCCCGTGCCCGATCATCCCGACCGATCCGCGGTTGCGCTCGAGCAACTCCAGTGTGAGGGCGTAGGGGTCCACGTCCCGCTCGCGTGCCAGCTCGCCCAGACGCCGCCCGCGAGCCCAGGCGGTCTCCGCATTCGTGCTCGAGATCTGCACCGAGTCCCAGTCGCCGAGCAGGGCGACCTTGTCGCGGCATGCCCGCTCGAGCCGCGCGGAGGTGTCGGGCGCGCGCAGCCGGGCCAGAAACGCAGCGCTGCCACCCGAGCGGAAGCTGCTCGGGAAGAGATTCGACAGCCCCGTGGCGTACGCCGTGTACGGGTAGCGGTCGAAGTGGACGTCCACCCCTTCGCCGCGCGCGCGCTCGATCAGCTCCAGGGCGGCACCCGCCTTCCAGTAGTTCCGCCGGCCCTGCGCCTTGAGGTGGGAGATCTGGACGGGCACGGAGGCGACGCGGCCGACGTGCAGCGCTTCTTCGACGGCACCGAGGAGCCGGTCGTCCTCGTTGCGCATGTGTGTGGCGTACGGGTAGCCCGTCCCGCGCAGGACGCGCGCCAGCTCGACGAGCTCCGCGGCGTCGGCGAAGCCGCTCGGTGTGTACTCCAGCCCCGAAGAGAGGCCTACGCAGCCGCCCCGGAGCTGTTCGGCGAGGAGCGCCTTCATCCGTTCGAGCTCGGCTTCGGTCGCGGGCCGATCGTCACCACCGACGACGAAGCCGCGCAGGGCTCCGTTGCCGACCATGCTCGTGACGTTGACCGCCGGTCGCTCGTGGCCGATCCGCTCGATGAAGCCGGCCGGGCCACGGAAGTCGATCTCGATACCGCGCGCCCGGTAACGGTCGCGCGTGGCTTCGAACTGCCCGTCGGACCACGGCCCGACCGAGCCTCCGTCCTGACCCACGACCTCGAGGGTCACGCCCTGCCGGATCCGGCTCTCCGCCCGGTTCTCGACGAGGAGGTTGAGATCGGCGTGCGAGTGAACGTCGATGAAGCCGGGCGAGACCGCCATACCTCGGCAGTCCAGCTCCAGAGCCCCGGTCGGGAGGTCGAGGCCGATCGCGCTGATCCGGTCGCCGGTCACGGCGACGTCGGCCTCGATCCCGGCGGCTCCGCTCCCGTCGAACACGGTCCCGCCCCGCAGGACCAGGTCGGCACGCCGGCCGGCCGAGCCTGGTCCGGCCCCACTCCCGTCGCCGGCAAGGGCTTCGACCGCCGCACCCGGCTTCAGGAGGCCCGCGAGCCCCACCGCCCCGGTCCGGCGCACGAACGTCCGTCTCTTCATCGTTCTCCTCCCCGACGGATCGGGTGGCCCCGTCAGCCCCTCCGCACGCGGCCCGGCTCGAGCCCGCCCGTGTGGAGAATCTTCTCCCGCAGACGCCTTCCCTCTTCGTCGGTGAAGGCGAGCACGGAGCGGATCGCGGCAACGGCGTCGCCGTACGTGTCGGACGGAAAGTCCTCCCCCTCGGCGTGCACGAGGGCACCCTCGAGCGCTTCCATCTCGCGTTCGGCCTTCTCCAGCGCGCGACGGAGGCGAGCGAGGGCGCGACGCGCCTCGGTTTCGGCTGATGTCATGCGCCAACCTGCCACCCGCGGACCCCGCGGGGAAGGCGGGAACAGACGCGGGAGGTGGGGTACCGACGCTCCATGAGCGGTCGATTCGATCTCATCGTGGTCGGAGCCGGACCCTGCGGAATCGCGGTCGGCACGGCAGCTGCGGAGGCCGGGCTGTCGTGCGTCCTCTTCGACAAGGGCTGCATCGCCAGCTCGATCGTCGGATACCCGTACTACATGACCTTCTTCAGCACGGCGGTCATGCTCGAGGTCGGCGGCGTTCCCTTCACCATTCCGAACTCCAAGCCGACCCGTCGGGAGGCGCTCGCGTACTACCGCAAGGTCGTGGAGCACCGGCAGCTCCACGTCCGGCAGTACGAGGAAGTCGTCGCGATCGAGGGCGTCGAGGGCGACTTCACGGTCAAGACGAGACGCCCCGACGGCGGGGAGGAAGTCTGGGCCGCCGCGGCCGTCGTCGTCGCGACAGGCGGCTTCCAGGAGCCGAACTGGCTCGGCGTGCCGGGCGAGGAGTTGGAGAAGGTCCGCCACTACTACCACGAGCCCCATCCGTTCTACGACCAGGATGTCCTCGTCGTCGGCGCGGGCAACTCGGCCGTCGAGGCCGCCCTCGAGATGTTCCGCAACGGAGTGCGTGTCTCGATGGTCCACTTCGCCGAGACGATCGACCGGGGCGTGAAGCCCTGGGTCGTCCCGGACATCACGAACCGCCTCGAGCGGGGCGAGATAACGGTCTACTGGCGGCATCGGGTGGCCCGCATCACGCCGCGAGCGGTCGTGCTGCGCTCGGAAGGCGACGGCTCGGAGCGTGAGATCCCCAACGACTTCGTGCTCGCGATGACGGGGTGGCGCTCCGACCACTCCCACCTCGCCGAGCTCGGCGTGTCGATCGATCCGGAGACCGGGATCCCCGCGCACGACCCCGCCACGATGGAGACCGAGGTGCCCGGCCTCTACATCGCCGGCGTAATCGCCGCCGGGCACAACGCGAACAAGATCTTCATCGAGAACGGACGGGAGCACGGCGGCCTCATCGTGGCCGACCGCCGCGTCCGGACACCGGCGACGACCGCCGAAGGGCGCGCTTGACGACCGAGCTGCCCGAATGGGCTCGGCGCGCTCGAACCGGCTGGCGCTGGACCGGGGTCGAGCGGCCGCCTTTCGCCCGAACCCCGGGACCCGGCGAGGAGTCCGTCTGGGACTACCCCAGACCTCCGGCGCTGGAAGCGGTCGACCGCCACGTGATCGTCCGGCTCGGTAACGTGCTGATCGCGGAGACGCGACGTCCGATGAGGGTGCTCGAGACGTCCCATCCGCCCACCTACTACCTCCCGCCGAAGGACGTGGACGCCGAGCGCGTCCGTCCCGCATCGGGCCGAAGCGGCTGTGAGTGGAAGGGTCTCGCCAGCTACTGGAGCGTGGACGACGGGCAGGGCCGGGTGGAGGAGCGGAGCGCCTGGTCGTACGAGGAGCCGTTCGAGGACTTCGCCGACCTGCGGGGTCACCTCTCCTTCTACCCCGCCCGCTTCGACTGCTTCGTGGACGGGCATCGGGTGCGTCCCCAGGCCGGCGGCTTCTACGGAGGCTGGGTGACGCCCGACCTCGTGGGTCCGTTCAAGGGAGAACCCGGCTCGGCGGTGTGGTGAGGACCCGGGCTCGGCCGGGGAGTCGGTCCGAACCGCAAAGAAGTGCGGGCCAGACCCGAAGGCCTGACCCGCGCCCGGAGATGCTGCCCTGACTGCAGCCTCCCGGGGTCCTGCGAATCTCGTTCCGAGCTACCGTACGGCGTGCATCTCCGTCAGGTGGAGCACGGAGATGCCGGTCCGATCGAGCCGCGCCCGGGTCTCGAACTCCCGGTTCGGCGTGTAGACCCCACCGAGCGCCACGGTGCCGTATGCCCGCACCATCTCGAGCGAGCACGCGACGTCGAAGTGTGCCCGCTGCCCGGACGGGAGCAGCCCCAGCTCCCCGCTGACGCTTCCGGCGCGGTAGGTCACCTCGAGGAGCTCGCTCGTTCCGTTCGACACCACGACCGGGCACTCGCGCCGGTCGGCGGTCGCCTCGCGCAGAGCCCGCTCGGCCATCTCCTCGGGGTGCTCAACGAAGACGTTGGACGAGGTCGCGCACGCTCCCGTCATGAGCGCGACCATCAGGGCGATGAATCCCCTTCCTGAGACCGATCTGTCCATGTTCGCCCTCGCTCCCGAGCACCGCCTTCGACATCGAGTATACTCCAATGTCACATTTAGCTACACCTAATACAACAAAAAAGTTACAGAACGGTAACGCGCACCCACACGCCGGCGCGTGTCCCGGGCCCCGACGGCCCGCCACCGCACCCGCCGCCGAAACCTCCGCCGCCTCCGAGGGTTCGTGCGTACGAGCAGTGATCGATCCGCCGAAGCGGAGGTAGACCGAAGTGCATCGAATGGCCGCGTGCCTCCTGGCCGCCACCGCCCTCCTGGCCGGCTGCGCCCCCGGCTCCGACACGGGTCAGAGTGAGGAGGCCGACACGACACCCGCAACCGCGGAGCTGGGTCCGACCGACGGAGCCGGCCTCTCGCCCACGGACCTCGAGCGGGTCGCCGCGGGGGACCCGGCTCCCGACTTCACGCTGGCGTCGCTCGCCGGATCGCCGATCACGCTTTCCGACTATCGGGGCGAGAGGAACGTCGTCCTGGTCTTCTACCGTGGACACTGGTGACCGTACTGCGCTCAGCAGCTCGGTGAGCTGCACGACCTCCTGACCGAGGAGCAGAAGGCGATGACGGAGATCGTCGCGCTCGCGTCCGACGACCCTTCGGACCTACAGCGCATGGTGGACCGCGTTGCCGAGGAGAACGACGGGCTCCGGCTGGACTACACCTTCCTGTCGGACCCGGAGGCCGCGGTCATTCGTCGCTACGGACTCTACAACCAGGACGATCCACGTGGCCGCGCCATCCCCCACCCGACGACGTACGTGATCGACATGGACGGCGTGGTGCGGTGGAAGATGACCGAGGTGAACTACCGCATCCGGCCGGAGAACGAAGACATCCTCGCCGCCCTCGCGGAGCTCGATCCGTAGGCTGCCCCGGGCTACGTCAGCAGACGTCGACGACCCGGCCGTCGAGCCGGACCCGTTCGACCCCGCGACGCACCCAGGCGAGCGCGAGGGTCCCCCCCCGTCGCGGGGAGCGGACGGCGGAGGTTACCGAGCCGACGACCTTCTCCGAATCGACCGCCAGGAGCTCCGTCCCTCGGGCGGGCACCGGCGCGTCCCCCGGCTCCAGCCGGCGGAGGTTCCGGTTCACGTGTCCGCGATCGCGGATGCGCACGATGACCTCCTGGCCCGTGTAGCACCCCTTCCCGGGGTCGATCGCGCGCTCGACGATGCCGGCCTCCGGGGGGAACGTGGCCTCGTCCATGTCGATCCCGAACGCCGGTCGACCCGCCTCCACGCGGAGGGTCTCCCACGCGCCTAAGTCCGCCTGCTTCGCGCCCGCACCGACCAGCGCACGTCGGAGCGCCGCGACGGCCTCCGTGGGCCCGTAGATGCTCCACGCCGGCGGCCACACCTCCTCCGTACGCATCACGACGAGGGCGCTGCCCGGCTCACCGACCGCATGCCACGCGCCCTCGGGCTCGGACGCCAGCCGATCGGGCTCGACCCTCAGCCCGAGCGCGAGTCGGGCGAGGAGGCCGGCGGCATCGGGTCCCACGACCGCGAAGCACCCGACGTCGTCGGAGACGTCCTCCACGGCGGCGAAGCGCGGGGGCACGAACTTGCCCAGATGCTCGAGCAGACCGTCGCGCCCGGCCTCCGGCACGTCCAGGAGGAAGCCCGGCTCGCTCTCGTCGCCGAGCAAGAGGACCGTGAGGTCCGAGATCATCTTGCCCTTGGGGGTCAGGACCGCGTGGTACGTCGCGACACCCTCGAGTACCCCGTCCTCGACGACCCGGGGGGCGGCAGGGATGACGCCGGTGAGGATCCCGTTCAGCATCTGCCCGGGAGCCCGGCCCGAGACCCGGAGGCGGGTGCGCGCCGTCCGATCGAAGAGGGCGGCGCCGTTCGTGGCGGCCTCATACCCCACGGCCTCCGCGGCCCCGTCCGTCGGGCGCTCGCTGCTCACTCCGCCCGGCTCACTCCAGCCCGCCCTCGCGGGCCTGGTACGTACCCGACCGGAGCTCGCGCAGGATCTCCTGGACGCCCTCGCGGTCCTGGGCGCTCGGACACACGCGCAGGTACGCCTCCAACTGGCGGGCGGCTTCCTCGTGTCGGCCGAGCCGGGCGAGCAGCAGGCCGCGGGATCGGCTCTCGACCGGAGCGGTCGGACGGATCATGAGCAACCGCTCCACCACGGCCAGCGCGCGCCGGTCGTCCCCGATCCGCGTGTAGATCCCCTTCAGATTCGTGAGCAGGCGTATCAGCATGTCGCGCTTCGAGGCGGGACGCAGATACGCCTTCTTGAGCGACACCGTACCGCCGTAGCCCTGATCGAGCAGCTCCTGCGCCTCGTCCTCGAAGCGGATCTTCCCGTTGTCGAACGGATCGATCAGAAGTCGCACCTCCGAGCCCGCGTACCGCACGAGGAAGTGGCCGGGGAAGTTCACGCCCTCCAAGGGCAGGCGCAGGCGCCACCCGATCTCGAGGACGACGATCCCCAGGGTGAGCGGAATCCCCACGCCCCGATCGAGGACGTCGTTGAGGAAGGAGTTCCGGGGGTCGTAGTACGAATCCCGATTGCCTCGCAGCTTCCGCCGCCCGTAGAGCGTCTGGATCACCTCGTCCAGAACGACGAGCGGTGCGGTCTCGTTCGCGAGTCGGTCCTTCACCTCCTCGGCCACCTGATCGAGGCGAGCGCGGTACAGCTCTACGGAGAGCTGAGGATACTCCTCCTTCGCGACGAGGAGTGCGGCCCTCGCGAGGTCCATGTCGGACTCGGAGCGCGCGATCTCGTCGGCGAAGAGATGGCGGGGGGATCGCTGGAGCGGACTCAAGGTTTGGCAGAACGATCGGGTTACTTTCCTTCCGCGGGGTCTACCCGTATCTGCCCAATGGTTTCCGCCCTGGAGCCCAATGGTTTCCGCCCTGGAGAGGAGACGGATGGCGAACGAGCCGAGGGACCGCCGGCCTGAGATCCGGCTGTCCCAGCTCAGCCACGGGGCCGGCTGAGCCTGCAAGCTCGGCATGTCCGAGCTCGCGCAGGTTCTGCGCCACGTGGTGCCGGTCGATGATCCGAACGCCCTCGTCGGTCACGAGACGGGGGACGACGCCGCCGTGTATCGTCTCTCCGACGAGCGCGCGCTCGTCGTCACGGCCGACTTCTTCACACCGGTCGTCGACGATCCCTTCGACTTCGGACGGATCGCGGCCGCCAATGCCCTCTCGGACATCTACGCCATGGGAGCTCGCCCGCTCTTCGTGCTGAATCTGGTGGGCTTCCCGCGCTCACTGCTCGACGACGGGATCCTCGAGGAGATTCTGAGGGGAGGCAGCGAGGTCGCTCGTCGGGCGGGCGTCCCCACGCTCGGCGGGCATTCGATCGACGACGTCGAGCCGAAGTACGGGCTCGTGGCGGTCGGTGAGGTGCATCCCGGGCAGATGGTGACCAACGCGGCCGCCCGTCCCGGCGATCGGCTGGTGCTCACGAAGCCGATCGGCTCCGGGGTCGTCGCGACCGCGATCAAGGCCGGAGCCGCGAGCCCCGAGGCGATCGAACGGACCGTCGAGGTCATGGCGACACTCAACGATACGGCCGCCGCCGCCATGCTCGGGGCGGGCGTCCGCGCGGCCACGGACGTGACCGGCTTCGGCCTGCTCGGCCATCTACGAGGCATGCTGCGCGCGTCCGGCTGTTCCGCGGTCGTAGACGCGCGGGCCGTCCCGCTCCTCCCCGACGCGCGCGAGCTGGCTGCGGAGGGTCACGTTCCCGGGGGCACGAAGCGCAACGTCGAGGATCTGGCGCCTGCCGTCTCCTTCTCCGACGAAGTCGATCCGGTCGCCCGGACCCTCCTCGCGGACGCCCAGACGTCGGGAGGTCTGCTGCTCAGCGTGGCGCCCGACGGGCTCGAAGCGCTCCTCGCCGAGCTGGAGGGCACGACCCCGGCCGCCGCCGTGGTCGGCGAGGTGACCGACGGCGAGGCCGGAACGATCCAGGTCGACTGAGCGTCACTCCTTCGAGGCCTTCTCCCGGGTGCGCTTGCGCGCGGCCTTCTTGCTCGCGGCCGGCTTCTTCGCCACCGGCTTCCTCTTCGTCGCCGGCGTCTTTCTCGCGGCAGACTTCTTCTTCCCGTCGGACCCGTTCCCGGGGGCCGACCTTCCGTCTCCGTCGTCCCCCTCCCCCGCGACCGCGACCTTCTTGGAGCCGCGGGGACGCTTCACCCCGTTCGCGAGCGCGACCTCGATGACGTCGTCGAGCGTCTCGGCCAGGTGGAAGGTGACTTGCTCGCGGACGTCCTTCGGGATGTCCTCGATGTCGGCCTCGTTGTCGACCGGCAGGATGATCTCGCGGATGCCCGCACGCACGGCACCCAGCACCTTCTCCTTCACGCCCCCGATCGGGAGAACCCGGCCCGTGAGCGTGAGCTCGCCGGTCATGGAGACGTCTCGGCGGACCTTCCGCCCCGAGACGATGGAGACCAGCGCCGTGGCCATGGTGATCCCGGCCGACGGTCCGTCCTTCGGAATCGCCCCCGCCGGCACGTGGATGTGTACCTCGCGCTTCTGCAGCGCATCCTCGGGGATGCCGAGACGGTCCGCGTTCGCCTTGGCGAAGGTGAGCGCCGCCCGACCGGACTCCTTCATGACGTCGCCGAGCTGGCCGGTGAGCACGAAGCCGCCCTCGCCGGGCATCACGCTGGCCTCGACGAACATGATGTCCCCGCCCATCGGGGTGTAGAACATCCCGGTCGCGACTCCGAGCATGTCCTCGTCCGCCATATGCTCGGGGTGCACGCGCGGTCGGCCCAGCAGCTCGCGCACGTCGTCGGGCGTCGCCTCGATCTTCTCGAGCTTCCCACCCGCGATCCGGCGCGCGACCTTGCGCGCCAGCTTGCCCACCTCGCGCTCGACCTGCCGCACGCCCGCCTCGCGGGTGTACTTCTGCACGATCGTGAGGATGGCCTCGTCCGTCATCGTGAACTCGTGCTCCTCCAGGCTGTTCTCCTTCCGCTGCCGCTTGAGGAGGTAGCGCTTCACGATCTCCAGCTTCTCGGTCTCGGTGTACCCGGCGAAGTCGACGCGCTCCATCCGATCCAGGAGCGGACCGGGGATGCGGTCGAGGTAGTTCGCGGTCGCGACGAAGAGCACCTCGGAAAGGTCGAACGGGATCCCGAGGTAGTGGTCCACGAACGTCGAATTCTGCGCCGGGTCGAGGACCTCGAGGAGCGCCGAGCTCGGATCGCCCTGATAAGAGACGCCGAGCTTGTCGACCTCGTCGAGGAGGAAGACCGGGTTCTTGCTCTTCGCCTGCCTCATCCCCTGGATGATCCGGCCCGGCATGGCACCCACGTAGGTGCGCCGGTGCCCCCGGATGTCCGCCTCGTCCCGGGCCCCGCCGAGCGAGATCCGCACGTACTCGCGCCCGAGGGATCGGGCGATCGACTTCGCGATCGACGTCTTTCCGACGCCGGGCGGCCCCACGAAGAGGAGGATCGGACCCCGGCCCGCGGTTACCCGATCGGCGGCCGACGAGCGCTCCTCCGACACCTCGTCGGCGGTGCTCTCCGGGGGGGAGCCGTTGGAGGCGTCCGCGTCGCCCTCCTCATCCTCTTCTTCTTCCCGAGCGCGATCGAGGGCGAGCTTGCGCACGGCGAGGAACTCGAGGACTCGGTCCTTCACGTCCTCGAGACCGTAGTGGTCGTCGTCGAGGATCCGCTCGGCGACCGAGAGATCGATCTTCTCCTCGCTGCGCTCGTTCCACGGCAGCTCGGTCACCCACTCCAGGAAGGTGCGAATGACCTGATACTCGGCCGACTGTGGGCTCGTGCGCTCCAGGCGTCGGAGCTCCCGGTCGACCTCGGAGCGCTGCTCCTCGTCCAGCTCGAGCTCCTCCAGACGGGCGCGCATCTCCTCGACGTCGTCGCGCTCCTCCTCCTCACCGAGCTCCTTCTGGATCGCCTTGAGCTGCTCGCGCAGCAGCATCTCCCTCTGCCGCTCGCCCAGCTCCGACTGAACCTTGGCCTGGATGTCTTCCTGGGCATCGATCCGCGCGAGCTCCCGCTCGACCGCCAGGAGGCACGCACGCATGCGCTCCTCGTCGTCGAGCAGCTCCAGTAGCTGCTGTTTGTCGGGCGTCTCGAGCTCGAGGTAGAAGGCCACGAGATCGGCAAACGGCCCGGGCTCGTCGACGCCCTGGATGAGCTGGTTCAGCGCCTCCGCGGGGACGCCCCGGCGGGTGCCCAGCTCCGCCGCACGGTCGCGCAGCTCCCCGTCGAGCGCCTGGAACGCGGGATCGGCCGGATCCCGCGGCGGGTGCGTCTCCATGTCGAGCAGCACCGCGTTGAGCATGGACTGCCCTTCCTGATCGTAGGAGAGGGCCTGCGCACGTCCTTCGCCCTGCACGAGGAGCTGTACGCCTCCGCGAACGCGGTGGGTCTGGATGATCCGGACGACGGTTCCCACCGAGTAGAGATACTCGGGGGCCGGGTCGTCCACGTTCTCGCGCTGGGCCACGGCGAACAGCCGCCGGTCGGCGTCCAGCGCCTCCTGGACCGCTTCCACCGTACCGGGTCGTCCGGCCGAGATCGGCACGGCCACGCCGGGGTAGACCACGGTGTCACGCAGGGGCAGTACAGGCAAGGTGAATCGATCGGCCATCGGGGCTTCGATCTCCTGGCCCTCGGCCGTCGCTTCATCGTCGCCGGGGGCCCGTTCGGATTCGGACAATTTGGTTGCTCCGGCGTTCTTCGATTCGTCACTCATTGTGGACCGATTGCGGGAGGGTACCCGGTTGATGAGCGCCGGAAGACCCGACGAGTGCACGATCCTTGCCAGCCCGAAAGGCCGGATTCATGCCGGTTTCGCAGGATCCACTGCCAATCTGGCGCCCGTCCGTACTCGGGGTCGCGCCACTTTTTCGCCCCGGCGGCGCCCGTTAGCTTGGCACCTCGTACCTCCTCGCGCCACCGGGGGTGGGGCTGCCATGAGCGATTCACTCGAGGGTATCACGTGGTTCCGTGGCTCCTCCGTCCGAATCCGGCGGGAGGGCCTGGAGATCCACGTCGATCCGCTCCGTGTGGACGAGGACTCGGAGGCCGACTTCGTGCTTCTGACTCATCCTCACTACGACAACTTCTCGGAGGACGACATCGCCCGCGTGCGCGGCGAGCAGACCGTCCTGATCGCGCCCGTTACGATGAAGAAGCAGCTCGACGACGCGGATCACTTCATGCGTCCGGGCGACATGCTCCAGCTCGACGGCTTCGACGTGCTCGCGGTGCCGGCGCACAACGTGGAGAAGAAGTTCCACACGCCCGAGGACGGCTGGCTCGGCTACGTCTTCTCCGTCGGCGGCGTCACGTACTACCACGCCGGAGACACCGACTTCCTCCCCTCCATGCACGGCATCCGCTGCGACGTGGCCTTCCTGCCCATCGGGGGCCACTACACGATGGGCGCGGAGGACGCCGCGAGGGCCGGAGAGGCGTGCCGGGCCGAGGTCGTCGTCCCGATCCACTGGGGTGACGTGCACGGAGGCGAAGAGGAGATCGATCGACTGCGGGAGTCTTTCCCGCGCTCCGTCCACGTCCCGGAGCGACCCGATTGACGGGCGTCCCGGAGCGACCCGGTTGACCAGCGCAGCGCCCTGCACGCGCGTGGCCGGTCGCTCGGCGCGATCCCACCCCCGAACGAAGTGGGCCCACCCATGCGTCTCTCCATCCTCGCCGCGCTGACCACGATGGCCGTCCTCGGCGTCCGTGAGCCGGCTCCCGTCGCGGCTCAAGAGCGTTCCCCGATGACCGGCCCCGTGACCAGTCCCGCCACGCGGTCGGGACGCTCGACCGTATACGCTCCCAACGGGGTGGCGGCCACGAGCCAGCCGCTCGCGACCACGACCGCGCTCGAGATCCTGCGACGCGGAGGCAACGCCGTGGACGCGGCCGTGGCGGCCGCGGCCGTGCTGAACGTGACCGAGCCCCACATGACGGGCATGGGCGGCGACATGTTCGCGATCCTCTGGTCCGCCCATG